>JBMTHB010000071.1:0-6827 GCA_049435845.1 Candidatus Nanopelagicales bacterium
GTCGCGTCGGTCATGCGAGACCTTGGCTGGCGCTCCGCCACCATCGTGACCGATCCGGCACATGCCGCACGTGCCCAGGTCACCGCCAGCGGCCTGGGAATCGACGCGCATGTCTCGCCTACCGATCATGGCTCGAACGTGTCGCTCACGTCGGACTACGTGGGCCGGGAAGTAGCGGCCCTCTTGCGTCACCACACCCTCACCCGGTGGACGCTGCCGACCATCATCACGGACTGATCGCTCGCTACTGTCGTAGCGTGAGGTCACCGCGCCAGATCCCCGGCTACAACGAGGCCGATGCCGCACGACTGGTGACCGAACCGATCAAAGAAGGTGTACGCAGTCCCTTCGCTCGAGATCGCGCGCGGGTGCTGCACTCCTCGGCGCTACGACGATTGGCGGCGAAGACCCAGGTAATGGTGGCCGGGCAGGCTGATTTCCCGCGCACTCGTCTCACTCACACCCTCGAGGTGGCGCAGATAGCCCGGGAACTCGGTGAGGCGCTGGGCTGCGACCCGGATGTGGTCGAGGTGGCGGGCTTGGCGCACGATCTCGGTCACCCCCCTTTCGGTCACAACGGCGAAGCAGCGCTGGATCGGTTGGCCGATGGCATCGGAGGATTCGAGGGCAATGCGCAGACCCTGCGCGTGCTGACCCGACTCGAAGCGAAGGTCTACGACGAAGCGCTCCATCGCAGCGCCGGATTGAACCTGACCCGAGCCTGTTTGGACGCATCGTGCAAGTACCCGTGGCCGCGTGGGGCGGGTGGGCCTGGCTACGAGCAGAAGTTCGGCTACTACGCCGACGACGCTGACGTCTTCACCTGGCTGCGCGCAGGCGCACCTGAAGGACGCACCTGCCTGGAAGAGCAGGTGATGGACTGGAGCGACGATGTCGCCTATTCGGTACACGATGTGGAAGATGCCGTCCATGTCGGATTAGTCAATGTGAGGCTCTTCACCGATCCAGGTGTTCGCCGGGACGTCGTCGATATCGCCCGCGAGCGCTACCTACCGGAAGCCAGCGACGCCGAACTGCAGGAAGCGATCGATCGATTGACATCGCTGGAATATTGGCCCGGCGCTTTCACCGGTTCGCATCGGGACATGGTGAAGCTCAAGCACTTCACGAGTTACCTGATCGGCCGATTCTGCGTGACCGCCCAGATCGCTACGCAGATGGAATTCGGTGATGGCCCACTCACGCGCTACGCCGCCGATCTCGTGGTACCCAGCGAAGTGCGTAACGAAGTAGCCGTTATGAAGGCCATCACGGTCCGGTACGTGATGAACCGCGCTGGGGCTGAGGCCGAGTACGCCCGCCAGCGGGAGATGATCGCCGAACTCGTCCACGCCCTGACCTTGGATGAGGGGCGCTCGCTGGAGTCCTGGCTCAAGCCCACCTACCTGGCCGCCGGTACCGATGCCGAGCGATTCCGGGTGGTGATCGACCAGGTGGCCAGCCTGACTGATGTGAGCCTGGTCCACTGGCACAAGCGCCTCGTCCGCTGACGGAAGTGTCCGAAAGCGAACCTAGGATCGGGCCATGGCCGGGCGGATCAGGGACGAGGACGTAGCCCTCGTCCGCGAGCGGGCTCGCATCGATGATGTGGTCCGTGAATACGTCACGCTGAAATCCGCGGGCGGCGGCAGCCTCAAGGGATTGTGTCCCTTCCACGACGAGCGATCACCGAGCTTCCACGTCACTCCCAGTCGCGGCATGTGGTACTGCTTCGGCTGCGGCGAGGGTGGCGATGTCATCAACTTCGTGCAGAGGGTCGATCACCTCTCGTTCGCCGAGACCATCGAAAAACTCGCAGAGAAGACCGGTGTGCAACTGCGCTACGTCGAGGGTGGTGCGGGTGTCAACAAGCAGCAGGGTGTGCGCACCCGGCTCGTGGAAGCGCACAAACTCGCCGCTGCCTTCTACGCCGAGCAACTGTCCTCACCCGCTGCTCAGGTGGGGCGGGAATTCTTAACCTCCCGCGGCTTCGACGGGGCAACCGCCGAGCACTTCGGGGTGGGCTACGCCCCGCAGTCCTGGGATGCCCTTACCGCGCACCTGCGTGGCAAAGGCTTCTCGGACGAGGAGTTGCTGGCCGGGGGATTGGTGAGCCAGGGCAACAGAGGCGTGTACGACCGTTTCCGTGGCCGATTGGTCTGGCCTATTCGAGACTTGGGCGGCGACGTTGTCGGTTTTGGTGCGCGCAAGTTGACCGACGACGACGATGGCCCGAAGTACCTGAACACTCCCGAAACACCCATCTACAAGAAGTCCCAGGTGCTGTACGGCATCGATCTGGCTCGCAAGGAGATCTCCAAGAACCAGCAGGCGGTGATCGTCGAGGGCTACACCGATGTGATGGCATGCCATCTCGCCGGGATCACCACCACAGTCGCTACCTGCGGCACCTCCTTCGGGGCCGATCACATCAAGGTGCTGCGACGTCTGTTGATGGACGACGATCAGATGAAGGGACAAGTGGTCTTCACATTCGACGGTGATGCAGCAGGTCAGAAGGCCGCCATGCGTGCATTCACCGAGGATCAGAAGTTCGTCTCACAGACGTTCGTCGCGGTCGAATCCTCCGGGCTCGACCCGTGTGATCTGCGGTTGCAGCAAGGTGACTCCGCCGTCAAGGCTCTCGTCGACAGTCGCGTTCCACTATTCGAGTTCGCCATCAGGTCCACGATCGCCGCCTACGACCTGGACTCGGCGGAGGGGCGGATAGCGGCGCTGCGCGATTCCGCACCGATCGTGGCGAAGATCCGCGATACGGCGCTGCGACCGGAATACACCAGGCGACTTGCCGGGTGGCTCGGGCTCGATGTCGCCGAGGTGAGCAAAGCGGTGGGCGGTACTGCTCCGGCTGCGCCGAGGCAATCACGCACACCGCGAGCGGGAGATCCTGCGCTCGTGGTCGAACGAGAAGCATTGAAGTGCGCTCTCCAACAACCTGCCGTAGTCCAACAGTGGTACGCGAGCGTCGAGACTCCAGCCTTCACCCATCCCCGTGCGGTGCGAGTGCACGAAGCGATCGTCGCGGCAGGTGGTCTGCGTACCGAACTCGATGGCCTGGCCTGGATCGATGCCGTTCTGGAGGCCTGTCCTGATGACGATGTTCGATCCTTGGTGCGTGAACTCGCTGTCGAACCTCTGCCGGCGATGGACGGTCATGACTCCCGGTATGCCATCGGCGTGATCGCACGCCTGCTGGAGATCGATGCCGGGCGCCGGATCGAGGACCTAATGGGTCGACTGCAACGTTCGGACGACGCTAGCGAACAAGAAGTGTTGGGCCAGGAGTTGCAGGCTTTGCAGCAGTACCGGCGCAGCCTGCTCAAGGAGGCGGTGGGCCAGTCATGAAGCGGGGTCGGTTATCTGCCGATGAGCGGCTCGCGATAGGTATCCCCGAAGATGAGCGCTTGATCGCGTGGGGAGAGGGTGAACCGGACGAAGCGCAGACCACGCTGGTCGCCGCGACCGATCAAGCCCTCTACGAGCAGCGCAGCGGAACGCGTATCCCCTGGGCCGATGTGATCAAGGGCACCTGGGAGCAACCTGACCTGGTGGTCGATTTCCAGGGGGGTGCGGGAGTGCGCCGGATCCGCATTCGGGTGGGTATGCCTCGAGATCTGCCGGCCGCGGTGCGCGATCGGGTCACCGACACCGTGGTCGTTTCCGAGTACCGCGAGCTCGGCGACGACGCGGGTGCGCATTTCGTGGCACGACGCACGCCTGGGGGTGGGCTCGAGGAGATCACCTGGTCGGTGGTGTTCGACTCGGGCCTGGATTCCACCGACGCGACGCTTCGTTCGAAGGCCGATCGGATCCTGGGTGAACTGCGCTCATCCCTGGGCGTATAGGGGCCCCTTCGTGGCCTCACGGACTTGGTAGGGTTCTCCTCGCTTCAATCCCCCATAGCTCAATTGGCAGAGCATTCGACTGTTAATCGAAGGGTTGATGGTTCGAGTCCATCTGGGGGAGCAACCGGTCGGTCACGCCATTCGCTAGCGCAGCGTAGGCACCACTGCGAAGAAGACGTTCTCCGAGATGATCGTGAAAATCCGTATCCCGCTCGCGTTCTTCCGCAGGGCTCTTGAAGTGGCGTCGGTGATGGGCCATGTGCCGCATGTGTGCCGTATCAGGTCATGAGGGTGGGGACCACGCGGACGGCTGATCGAAACCGCGCCGCGGATGTGTGGGGAAATGATCGATGAACCAGCGACTAGCCGATTCCGCGACGACGTCCAACGTCCCGGGCTCTTCGAAGAGATGGGAGGCCCCGGGCACCACGTCAACCCTGTGCTCGCAGGTGAGAAGGCGGGCGGCCTGCTCGTTCCATTCCAGGACGGCCGTGTCGAGGGCACCGACGATGAACAAGGTCGGTGCTGCGACCTTGGGCAACATCCGTCCAGCCATGTCGACCCGGCCACCTCGGGATACGACGGCTGCCACGCCCGCAGGTATCGTCCCCGCGGACACCAATGCCGCGGCCGCTCCCGTGCTGGCGCCGAACAATCCGAGGGACAGCCCCGTCAATTCGTCCTGTTCGGCGATCCAGGAGCGGGCATTCCCAACCCGATCGACGAGGAGATCGATATCGAAGACGTTCGTCCGGCGACCTTCTTCGTCCTGCGTCAGTAGGTCGAAGAGCACGGTGCCCAGACCCAGCTCGTTGAGGTACCCGGCAACGGTCCGATTGCGTGGACTGTGCCGGCTGCTCCCGCTGCCGTGCACGAACACCACCAGTTCACGGGCGTCGGCCGGCACGGTGCATCGGCCGGGTAGCGATCGCTTGGCTCCGATGGGAATCGCGATGTCCTTGTCCACCATGCGTGGTTCATTCATGCAGGATCGCCACCACTTCGGCGTCGCTCACCTGCGGGAAGTCCGCGTACTGACTGCCGACACTCACGAACCACTCCGGCTGTTCCAGGCACACGACGTCGTCACACACCGCCGACAATCGCTCTACCGCCGATCGTGCACCGGTGGGCACCGCCAGGACGATTCGTGCAGCTCCCAGCGCACGGACGACTTTCACCGCTGCCTCGGCGGTGGCTCCGGTGGCCAGGCCATCGTCCACGATCACCGCGGTCCGACCCGAGAGATCCTGGATCGATCTACCTCCCCGGTAGCTGTCGACGCGTCGATCGATCTCGGCGGTCGCCTCGGTGATCAGACGGTCACGGAGCACCGGATCGATATGCAGTTGCTCGATGCTGCTGGCGTCTAGCACCACCACGCCACCTTCGCCGACGGCACCGATCGCGAACTCCCGATTGTGGGGGGCACCGATCTTGCGGACGATCAGCACGTCCAGATCCGCCCCGAGTGCACGAGCAACTGCCCGTCCGACGGGAAGCCCGCCGCGCGGGAGAGCCAGCACGACCGGTGATGCGACATTGAGCGCAGTGACAGCCTGCGCTAGGTGTTCACCTGCGTCGCTTCGATCGGTGAACATGGAAGTTCACCTTGAGAGGGTTCTGCCGGTTAGTGGGACTTCCTGTTGGCCAATGCCCGGTCAGCTATCAACGTGATCAGGTTCTCCCAATCCCGATCGTCCATCGGGTGGGCGCTGACGTCGTCGACCAGTTTGCCGAGGGTGTATGCCTGGATGAAGATCGCCCCGGTTCGAGGATCGAAGTCTCTATTGAGCCAACCTTTGTCCTGTGCCTGCGCGAAGCACTCGGTGAGAGCATCGGTCAGTCGATCCTGAACCTCGGCCAATTTCGCCCGAAAGCGGAGGTTGTGTTGGGCCATGGCGAGCATGCGAGCACGGTCGAATCGTGAGTCGGCGAGCTTGCGATCCTGGGTGGCGCGCGTGACCCCTTGAAGGAGAGACAAGAACTCAGCCTGATCCGCACTGTTGGCCACGATGTTCTGGATCGCTCCGGTGGAAGCCTCGACGCCAGAGGAGAAGCGATGAAGCATCGCGTCCTCGAGTAGTTCAGTGAAGTCCTCGTAGTGGTGGTAAAGCGAGCCGCGCGAGATGCCCGTCTCCTGGAGGACGACTTCGGAGTGGATCTCCTCGGGGGGCGTTTCGATCATCATCTCCACGACGGCGTCCCGCAGTTTCATCTTGGTCGGATGGGGCCCGCGCACCTTCTGCTTCGACTCATTCAGCATGGGCAAGGAGTCTAGGCGGAGGTCGGGAGGAGCGCCTGATCCAGGAAGGCGAATGTGGCGGCCATGACCTGGGTATCGACCTTGACCGTGGCATCTACCAGAGGGGACCACACGTCGGGGGGCGCCCCGACCGATCGTCCGAGACGCTCCAAGCCGGCTGCGTCCAATTCGATATGGGCCTGGATGCCCCACGCGTTTCCCGAGCGGAGCGCCGTGATCGCGTGCGGCATCTGGGAGAGCACCTCACCGGTGCCTGCCGAGGTGATGATGTCCTCGTGCCACAGCACCCATGGGCCCCGTGAGGTGCCCCCTGCCCACGGCATCTCCTCGACCGTGCGATAGAAGCGCGGGCGGCGCTCGACCTTGCCGCCTAGGACAGAGGCGAGAATCTGAGCACCGAAGCACACCCCGAGGTAAGTCCGACCGGAGTCGATCCACGAGCGAATGATGTCCATCTCGGCAGGGGCCCACGGCGCACAGTGACCGCTCGCAACACTCTCCAACGATCCGAGCACGATGAGGGCGTCGGCATCGGGAATCACCGGGAAGTCCTCACGCCAAAGGCGCACGTACGTCCAGGCTCGATCGTCGAGCCATCGGCCAATGAGGCCGAGCTCGTTGGCGACTTCCTTGTGCGCGAGCACGTTCGCGTGCGGCATCAGGTCGATCCCGTCAGTTGCGAGTCTGTGATCAAG
>JBMTHB010000072.1:0-6650 GCA_049435845.1 Candidatus Nanopelagicales bacterium
GCGAGTCTCGACGAGGACGCGCGCGTGCTCGCCGTCAAGCAGGATGCGGGAGCTGCTTTCGCGGTCACCCAACTGTGCTTCCGAGCGAGTGACTACTTCCGGCTGCGCGAGCGCGCCGCCGAACACGGCTGCACGATGCCGATCATTCCCGGGATCATGCCGGTCACCAACGTCGCGCAGATCGAGCGCTTCGCCCAGATTTCCGGGGCCGAATTCCCGGTGTCGCTGGCTACTCGTTTCCGCGAGGTGGCTGATGATCCCCAGGCGGTGCACGATCTGGGTGTGGAGGTGGCTACGGACCTATGTCGGGAGTTGCTCGACGGTGGCGCCCCGGGACTGCACTTCTACACGCTGAACCGCTCTACATCCACGATCGAGATCCATGAAGCATTGGGTCTGACCAAGGTAGGCGAACCGACGGGTCGACTCGGGCTCACGCCAGACGCTGGATGAAGCGCACGCTGCCGTCCACGATGGTCTGCGCGTCGTAGTCCAATGTCGCAACGTGATAGGAGTCCGGTAACACCACTTCCTCGGTATCCGATGATCCCACGTGGGTGAGGATCCACTCGGCGTTCGACGCTTCCACGATGTTGTCCTGAGCGCTGCGGAACAACAGGACAGGTTGACGCACAAGTGCGATGTCGTCGCGCACTACGGACCACATGTTCATCATCGAGTGCGCTGCCTTGAGGGGGGTCCGGTCGTAGGCCACTTCATCCATGCCGGGCTTGGCGATGTCGTTGCTGATCCCCGGGAACGAGCCCACCAGGTGCTTGACCACGGGTAGCAGATGGCGGTCCTTGCGTTCGGTGTGGACGGCCGGATTGACCAGGACGATGCCGACGATGTCCTCACCGTGCTGCTCGGCGAGGCGCAAGGTGAGCGCACCACCCATCGACAGTCCACAAACGAAGACGCGCGAGCATCGATCGAGGAGTTCGCGCAGATTGCGCTGCGCCTCGGAGTACCAGTCCTCCCACGTGGTGATGTTCATGTCCTGCCATCGGGTGCCGTGTCCGGGAAGGCGCGGCACTCGAACCGACCAACCGTGCGTGGCCAACGCCTCTCCCCATGGCCGCATGGAGGCGGGCGAGCCCGTGAAGCCATGCAGCAGAAGGACTCCCACGGGAGAGTCGCCGTCTGAACTCCACGGATGTGCACCGGGTCGTATCGGCATGTGGCCTCCTCGGGGGCGTCGAGCGCACTAGTCTGCCACCTGCCATGATCGAGGAATCCGCAGCGACGAAACGTTCGGGATCACCGGACGGACCGGGAGCGCTGTACTGGTTCTTGAAGCACTTCGTGATCGGCCCGTGGCTGCGGGTGCTGTTCCGGCCCTGGGTCGAGGGGGTGGAGAACCTGCCGGCCAAGGGCCCGGCGATCCTGGCCAGCAATCACCTGTCCTTCTCCGATTCCTTCTTCCTGCCGCTGGTGGCGCCGCGACCGATCACCTTCTTGGCCAAGAGCGACTACTTCACCGGTCGCGGCATCAAAGGGTGGTTCTCGCGTTTGTTTTTCACCGGGGTGGGCCAGGTTCCGGTCGATCGATCCGGCGGACGTGCTTCCGAAGCGGCGATTACGACGGGTGAGCGAATTCTCAAGTCCGGCCGACTCCTGGGCATCTATCCCGAGGGCACCCGATCACCCAACGGGACCATGTACCGGGGCAAGACCGGCCTAGCGCGGATGGCGCTGCAGGCCCAGGTGCCGATCATCCCGGTGGCGATGGTCAACACCTACGAGATCCAACCGCCCGGAACCGTGCGTCCGCGCCTACGCCGGGTGGGGGTGCGGTTCGGTGCACCCCTCGACTTCTCCCGTTACGAAGGGTTGGAAGACGACCGGTTCATCCTTCGCTCGGTGACCGATGAGGTGATGTACGCGCTGATGTCCCTATCCGGCCAGGAGTACGTGGACATGTACGCATCGCGGGCGAAGGAGCTGATCGCCGAGGGTGCGGCGGCTGATGCGACGGCGCTCGTCAAGAGCTAGTCGATCCATGCCTTGCTGCGTTCGACGGCCTTGCGCCAGCGAAGGTAGGTCGCGTCGTCTCGATCCTGCGGCGTGAAGATTCCCGACGACCGACGGGTGTCGCGCAATTCTTCGAAACTCGACCACACACCCACACCCAGTCCGGCGAGGAACGCAGCACCGACACCGGTGGTCTGCAACTGCGCAGATCGATCAATCGGCAACTGCAATTGATCAGCCTGAATTTGGCACAGCAGGTCGTTCGCTGCTGCGCCTCCATCGATCGCAAGTGAGCGCAGATCCATCCCGCCTTCATGCACCATCAACTGAACGACGTCGCGCACTTCGAAGGCGATCGCTTCCAGCGTGGCCCGTGCGAGGTGGGCGGACGTAGTGCCGCGAGTGATACCGATGATCAAGCCGCGCGCATCGGGATCCCAATCGGGGGCGCCGAGTCCGGTCAACGCGGGAACGAACGCCAGTCCAGCGGAGTCGGGCACGCTGCGAGCGAGTGTCTCGACATCGGGCGCACTGTCGATGATGCCGAGTCCATCGCGCAGCCACTGCACCGCTGATCCGGTGACGAAGATCGCACCTTCGAGTGCGTATTCCAAACGGCCGTCCGGATGCTGTAGTGCGACCGTGGTCAGCAGTCCCTGAGTACTGCTTGGTGCCGTTGCGCCGGTGTGGACCAGCAGGAAGGAGCCCGTGCCGTACGTGCATTTCGCCGCCCCCGGCGCGAAGCCAGCCTGACCGGCCAATGCCGCCTGCTGGTCTCCGGCGATGCCGGCGATCGGAACCTGCAGCCCGCAGAAAACGCTGGGGTCGGTCATCGCCAGTCGACCATAAGAAGCGACCACCGTGGGCAAGGCCTGTTGCGGGATGCCGAACAGGTCGCATAGCTCGTTGCTCCAGCAACCGTCATGGATGTCGAACAGCAGCGTGCGCGACGCGTTAGTGGCGTCGGTGATGTGCTCGAGACCGCGGGTCATCCGAGCGACCAGGTAGGAGTCGACGGTCCCCATGGCGACCCGCCCGTCCATCACCTGAGCCCACAGGTGCGGCTCGTGACTACGGATCCACATCGCCTTAGTGGCACTGAAGTACGGATCCAACCGCAATCCGGTGCGCTCGCTGACCAGTGCCTCGTGCCCAGCCTCACGCAGTGACTGACACAGACCCGCCGTTCTGCGGTCTTGCCACACGATGGCCCGCCGGGCGGCACCCAGCGTCTCGCGATCCCATAAACACCACGTCTCGCGCTGGTTGGTGATGCCCACCGCGACGATGGCGGACCTGTCCACCTGCTCGAGTGCCTCCTCGGTAGCGGCCAGCGTGGCCGACCACATCTCACCGAGGTCGTGCTCCACCCGTCCATCCCCGAGGAAATGCTGCGGGAACTCCCGGTATCCGGTAGCTATCACGGTCGCGGCCGAGTCGACGATCAGCGCGGTGATACCGGTGGTGCCGGCGTCGATCGCCAGGAGCAAGGGACCTTCGTGCACGGTCATGACCTTACGACCGAAGTCAGCCACGTGCGGTGGATGCGGCCCATGCTCGGGTTCGGATAGGTTTGTGCGTGACAGCGGTTACAAGGCGCGTCATCCAAGCGACGATCGAAAGGGACCATCCATGCGGGTTGGAGTGCTCACCGGCGGCGGGGACTGCCCGGGGCTGAATGCGGTGATCCGCGCGGTGGTGCGCCGCGGTGTCAGCGAGTATGGCTTCGAGTTCACCGGATTCCGCGATGGCTGGAAGGGCCCGCTGGAAGGCCTGACCATGGAACTGGGCATCCCGCAGGTGCGCGGCATCCTGCCGCGCGGTGGAACGATCCTGGGTTCGTCGCGAACCAACCCGGTGAAGATCGACGGCGGGATCGAACGGATCAAGGACAACATGAAGCAACTGGGGGTCGACGCGCTCGTCGCTATCGGCGGCGAGGACACCCTCGGGGTAGCCACCGCCCTGACCGAAGCCGGACTTCCCGCTGTCGGTGTCCCGAAGACCATCGATAACGACCTGAGCGCCACCGATTACACCTTCGGTTTCGACACCGCGGTCACCGTCGCAACAGAGGCGATCGATCGCCTGCACACCACGGCCGAGTCACACCATCGGATCCTGATCTGCGAAGTGATGGGTCGACATGCCGGGTGGATCGCTCTGCACTCCGGCATGGCAGGTGGCGCGAATGTGATCCTCATTCCCGAGGTGCCGTTCGACGTCGACCAGGTGGTCGGCTGGGTGGACTCGCGGTTCCGCTCGCACTACGCACCCATCATCTGCGTTGCGGAGGGGGCGTTGCCCAAAGACGGCGACCTCATCACCAAGGACGCTTCGCTCGATGCCTTCGGTCACGTGAAGCTCTCCGGCATCGGGGAGTGGCTCGCCGGGCAGATCGAGGAGCGCACCGGCAAGGAGGCACGGACCACAGTGCTCGGCCACATCCAACGCGGTGGAACACCCACTGCCTTCGACCGAGTGCTCGCCACCCGATTCGGGCTGAACGCGATCGAAGCCGTCAAGGATGAGGCGTGGGGAAGCATGGTCGCGTTGCACGGGACCGACATCGTCCGGGTGCCGTTGCAGGAGGCGACGGGGACCCTCAAGACCGTGCCGATGGCACGCTACGAGGAGGCCATGGCCTTCTTCGGGTGAGTTGCGCCTACCCTTTCGTCGTGGACGCGATCACCTGGCCCGATCTTCCGGCTGCCCAGCAGCCGCCCTGGCCTGACGCCATCGAGGTCGATCGTGCGGTGGCCCACCTGCGTTCATTGCCCCCGCTGGTGTTCGCCGGCGAGGCCGACCAGCTCACCGCCCGCCTTGCCCAGGCGGCCCGCGGGGAGGCTTTCGTCCTCACGGGAGGCGACTGCGCCGGGACCTTCGAGGCGAACACCGCCGACTCCATCCGCGCCCGTTTGAAGACGGTCCTGCAGATGTCGGTGATCCTCACCTACGCGGCGTCCCTTCCCGTGGTGAAGATGGGCCGGCTCGCCGGCCAGTACTTCAAGCCACGCAGCAGCACGATCGAGACCCGCGACGGCATCGAACTCACCAGTTACCTCGGCGATGCTGTCAACGCCCTGGCCTTCGATCCGGAAGCTCGTCGCCCTGACCCCCAGCGATTAGTGCAGGCGTATCACGCGTCGGCAGCTGCACTGAACCTGGTGCGCGCTTTCACCCAAGGTGGCTACGCGGATCTTCGTCAGGTGCATGCGTGGAACCAGGACTTCGTGCGCGATTCCACTGCCGGGCAGCGTTACGACGAGTTGGCCATGCACATCGACCGTGCACTGGCGTTCATGCAAGCGTGTGGTACCGACCCTGTCGAGTTCGAGCGCGTGGAGTTCTACGCCGCCCATGAGGCGCTGTCGATGGACTACGAACGCGCCTTGACCCGAGTGGACTCGCGCACCGGAAAGCTGTACGACGTCTCGGGGCATTTCCTGTGGATCGGCGAACGCACTCGGCAACTCGACGGTGCACATATCCACTTCGCGTCGAGCATCAGCAACCCGATCGGGATGAAGGTCGGCCCCAGCGCATCACCGGATCAAGTCGTGGAGGCAGCCCAGATCCTCAACCCCGATCGCGTTCCCGGTCGGCTGTCCCTCATCACCCGCATGGGTGCCCAGCAGGTCCGCGACGTCCTGCCCAGCATCGTCCAGAAGGTCGATGCCAGCGGCATCCCGGTCGTATGGGTGTGCGATCCGATGCACGGCAACACCCGCGAGGCTGCCAGTGGTCACAAGACGCGACTGTTCGACGATGTCATCGCCGAAGTCGAGGGCTACTTCGAGGTGCACCGCAACCTCGGCACCTTCCCCGGCGGAATCCACATCGAGCTGACCGGCGACGACGTCACCGAGTGCGTCGGTGGCACCGGTGGTGTGGCAGAGGCCGATCTCCATCAGCGCTACGAAACTGCGTGCGATCCGCGCTTGAATCGGGAGCAGAGCCTGGAATTGGCCTTCCTCGTGGCGGACATGCTGCTCAAGCGATAGTCGACCGACCTGGAACCGCGTCGATGGGTGCGCCGATGAACCGCAGGGCGCGCATGATCGTGATCTTGGAACGCGATGGCACCGCATGCGTGTGGTGCGCCCGGCAGATCGACACCGATGCTGTGCAGGCCACTACCGAACATCTGGTCCCTCGGATCAAGGGCGGTCCGAGTTGGATCGAGAACGAGGTCGCCGCCTGCCGCCGCTGCAACGGCGAGCGCGGCCACGTCACCCCAGCTGAGTGGGCGGAGGAATGTCGACGTCGCGGCTGGACGCCGAACCTGCCTGCGATCGTCCGTGTGCTGGAGTCGCTGCAATCGAGAATCGAGGTCGTCGGGGGTCAGCGTAGAGCGCGTCCCTACATCGCGAGTCAGCTTCGGCGGCTGCGCAACATGGTCGAGTAGGTGAGTCGATCACACGATGCGCAAGGTCACGGTCGATCCCCGCGGCACCAACTCACCGGGGGAGGGTGATTGGTCGAAGACGCGATTGAGCCGGGTGAACTCGCCATCGTCGATCTGGGCCCGCAGCCCAAGGCGCTCCAGTGCGTCGACCGCGGCTTTGCGCCGCAGGTCGATCAGATCGGGAACCTCGACAGGCGGGGGTCCCTTGGAAATCACCAACGCCACGGTGCTTCCGGAGTCGACAGTGGTGCCCGGCGGCGGATCCACC
>JBMTHB010000073.1:0-6567 GCA_049435845.1 Candidatus Nanopelagicales bacterium
TATCAACTCCAGCGACGCACAGCCCTTCTCAATGCGATGCGCGAACAGTGGGTGGCAGACCTGGCCACGATCGATGGCAAGGGAGCCGATGAGATCGAGCGGCGCGTTGCCCGCGGTGACTTGCTGCGCACCGCACCCGCTGTTGTGCTCCCGATCGTAGATCTGGACGCGGGTGCGCATACGTATCCGGATGAGCGCCGAAACGTGGCCGAACGTGACTTGTTCATGGTGGCGGGCGGTGCAGCGGTGCAGAACTTGATGATCCGCCTGGCAGCCGAAGGACTCGGGTCAGCGTGGATCTCGTCGACGATGTTCGCGCCGACTGTGGTTCGCGAACACTTCGGACTGGGCACCGGGGCTCTACCCCTCGGGGCCGTTGCGGTCGGACACCCCGCGGCAGCGGCGAAGGATCGACCACCCCGATCGGCAGGGGATTACCTGATCGATCCGTGATCACCCTCCGCTGAATCAGGCATCGGAGGAATAGCGGATCGAAACATCCGGCAGCTCGATACCGGGCCAGACCCGAGCGCCGTCGCGTAACTCGTTGCGCGAACCGATGACGGCACCGTCTCCCACCACCACACCACGCAGATCACAGCCCTCGCCGATCCGGGCGCCTGCCCCGATAATGCTTCCCACGACGACGGACCCCGCGCCGATCACAACGCCATCGAAAACCACCGAGCCATCGATCAGCGCATCCGGTGCAATCACGGAGTTCCTGCCCACGGACGAACCGCCCCGCAGCGACGCAGACTCCGCAACCTGCGCCCCCTCGAGAACCAGGGCCTCTCCGGTCTGCCGAACAGCGGGCGATGGCGCGCGCCCGAGAACCAGATCGCTGCTGCCTTGAACGAATGCGAGCGGTGTGCCGAGATCGAGCCAGTAGCCCCGGTCGACGACCCCTCTCACCTGAGCTCCGCTAGTCAAGAGCCCCGGGAACGTCTCCCGCTCCACGGACACCACGCGACCGGCGGGAATCTGCTCGATGACCGACCGCTTGAACACGTAGCAACCGGCATTGATCAGGTCCGTGACGATCTCCTCGGGGGTGCTCGGCTTTTCCAGGAATGCCTGTACGCGGCCGTCGGCATCGATCGGCACCAGGCCGTATGCACGCGGATCGTCCACCGGGGTCAGGTACAGCGTGACGTCGCTGTCAGAGGAGGTGTGCGCGTCGACCATGGACGCGATGTCGAGTCCGCTGAGAACGTCTCCGTTGAAAATGAGGACAGGGTCATCGGGCCCGGACTCCAGATGGGCGAGCGCGTGACGGATCGCCCCTCCTGTGCCGAGGGGCTCATCCTCCGTGGCGATCACCACGTCTATGCCGAGATCAGCGCCTTCGATGAAGTCGGCGAACACCTCGGCTCGATAACTCGTCGCGAGCACGATGCGGTGGACACCGGCGTCGCGAGCCCGCGTGATCTGATGGACGGTGAACGGAACTCCTGCAACAGGAAGCATCGGCTTGGGCGTGTTCACGGTGAGCGGGCGCAGTCGGGTCCCCTGCCCGCCGACGAGCAGCACGGCCTCGGTCATCGGGCAAGGGTGCCACATCCGGAGTGGGCATCGATCCGGACAATGACGCCATGGCAGGCCCGAACACCGACATCCGCACCGCATTGGTCGCGCGTCGAGACCCCAGCCAGCCGTTCATCACGCATCTCAGCGTCGACGGGCGGGTGGAACTGTCCGGTGCTTCGGTACGCAATGGGGCGGCCAAGATCGCGAACGCGCTCATCGACGAATTCGACCTCCGCCCCGGAGATGCGGTGGGTGTCCACCTGCCGTGGCACTGGCAACGCATCACGTGGTTATTGGGCATCTGGTCGGCAGGGTGCACAGTGGTTCCGGGCGGCGGGGAGGAATGCGACTTGCTCGTCGCCGGTCCGACGGAGGCGATCGGGCTTCCGGGGACCGTCCACGTCATCTCGACCCACCCGTGGGGTATGCCCTTGGACGCCGCGGCGGCTGCGCAACTGCCACCCGGGATCGAGGACGTCACGGACCTGGTGCGTAGCCAACCCGACGAGCAGTTGAACGTCGCGGACCATTCGATCCAGATCGCGCTGGATGAACTCACGCAAGTCGAGGTCCTGCAGATGGGGCGGGATATCGCCGCCGCCTACCCAGGAGCTCTGCGATTGGGCATCGGTCACGGTGAATATCAATGGTGGCTACCGGCGGTGTGGCCGTTGGTAACCGATGGATCTGCCGTCATCACCGATGGGTCGGATCCGGGTGCCCTTGCAGTGGAGTTGCTCGATGCGTCCGTATGACGCGGCCGACGACTAGGGCACCACGTTGACCGTGATGTCCGGGCTAGCACCGGCTGCCTGCCTCTTCGCGACAACCAGGAGGCGGTAGGTGTAGCGAGCCCCTGCGGGCGCCGCCTTCTTGACCCGGAACACCACACGACCACCCTTCTTCGTGGTCGCGCGCTGCACGGTGCGCCACTCACCGTCCACTAGTGCCTGCCGCCATACCTCCAGACCCTTGCGGCCTGGGGCGACGGTGGCGCGAATGGTGAACGACTGACCCGCAGGCACGTCCATTGTCTGGGGAGACACGAGCGCGACCGATCGACCCTTGACGCTCGGAACGACAGATACCCGGAAGGTCTCTCCGACACCGATCGGCTGCTTCTTGCGCACCACCACGACCCGGTACTCCTGAGTGGTGTTGGGTGGCCACGCTTCGGGAACCTGGTAGGCGCCCCTGCCGTTGGCCTTGGTCCGCATCTTCTTGATGGTGGTCCACTCACCAGCATCCAGGCGCTGGAACCAGACGCGCAGACCTTTGCGCGCCGGGGTGACCTTCGCGCGGATGGTGAAGGACTTCAACGCCTTCACTTGTCGATCGACAGGTGTGAGCATCTGCACTTGGCGCTCGTAGGTGACCGTTGGCTGTGCCGGCGCGGCCGGGGTGCTCGGTGCTTGAGGTGTGGTGACAGGCACGCCCGCACTGCCATCCACCGCGTTGATGTACGAAGACTTGAGGCCGAGTGCGTTGCGGAGTTGATTGCCCGAACGTGTCACGGTGCTGCCATCGGCCAAGGTCGCCTGCACGGTTCGCGCCACACCGGAGGGATCTCGCTGGACGATATCGATCTTGTGCACTTCCCCGACACCGAAAGCCTGTGCCATATCGGCCTGACTGACCGTCACCGTCCACGAACGATTCGGGTTGTCCTCGCTTAACGACCACGGATCTGCGACCGATCGGACATAAGGCAGGTCCCCACCCCACTGGTCGACGCTCGCCTGGCTCGCTCCGCCATTTGAAGAGGAATAGAACGCACGGATCGGCTTACCCTCGAACACGATGGCCAACCCGGTATTCGGGGATGCGTGAGTCGCATTCACGGCATTCACCACCTTTTGAAGATCCTGGCTGCGATACTTGATCGGAGTACGGCCCGTAACCGTCGTCCACATGGCAATTGCAGGCACCCTTCACGCCCGACGCCATGGAGGACAGCGCATACGTCCGCGCCGCGAGCACCTGGGCCTGCAGAGCCGCATCCGGCCAGGAGCTACTCACCTCGGCGATCCCGTAGAGGTACTCATCACGTACTCGAAGCACGTTGACGGCATTCAGGCGCGTTTGGGCGCTCGGCCCGATGGGGGTGATCTCGATGACCCCGTATCGATAGCGATGGCCCGGGGATTCGAAATTCCCAGAACGGTCGATCACGTTCGCTATGCCCGACCAGGTGAGCGACGCGCTCGGGAAGACCCCGAGTTCCTGACGCGCACCGCCGACGATCTTCGCCGCCTGCACCGCGCCGGACTCGCCGGTGAAGTAGAAGCTCTCCCCAGGGCCGGCCGTTACGACGTTCCCACCCAGATTGGCCTGCACCGTGCCGTCACCTTCCACGGCTTCACCGCGTATCTGCACGTGCTTCTTCTGGTACTCCAGGTTCACCCGGATCGGCATATCGTCTTGCACCGGCGTTACCGAAGTGCCCTGGTAGTAGTGCGTGACGATCGAGGTCGCATCCATGCCGGCTTTCGCCATCGCCAAGGCTCCGTACTGGCTCATGCCTACGCCGTGACCGAATCCGGCACCGGTCAAAGTGAACGACTCCGGTGCGCCGCAGGGGTCCGGAGGCGATGCCGGAGTTGCCAGTACGCGACCAGCGCCCACCCACGGGTACAGCGGTTGACCGCCGGCAGTGGCGCTCATCGAAACGGTGTACATGCCCGGGGGAACCTGGTTACCCGCGTCATCGCGTTGATCCCAGTCGATCTGGACCGGGCCGGGCGCATCCTGTTGACCACCGAGGTTGCGCACGATCTGTCCGCACCGATTCGAGATGGCGATGGTCCAGGCCAAGGGCGCGTTCGTCGTGGCGGTGATGGACATCGGTCCCGAAGCCCACATCGAGGGATTCGCCGTCGGGTTGTACATGCCCGCGCCCATCTTCGCGGTGGTCGCGGCCCTGATCGCCGGGAGCTGCGGCTCCAGGTGTCGCCCGGGACAGGAGGTCTTGCCGATATCCCCGTGGCCGCCGATGACCAGCGCATTGGTGGCTTCCCCGGGGCGATAACGGGAGGTGCCGCGGTCGGAATCCGAGACCAACGTGATGGTGCCGTTCGGATCGCGATGGTTCATCGCGAGCTTCCACGCGGTGAGTGAAGAGATCGAATCGACGATCGCGGCCATCTGATCCGCCGGTGGTGTCTCCTTATGGAAGTTGCCGATGGCGGAAATCGCGAAGGTGCTGTCGTTGAAGCCGGCAGTGTGTCCGCCCACGACAGATTGGTCGAGTCCACCCGCGCGGCCCTCGTAAAGACGACCGAAGCGATCGACCAGGAAGTTGTATCCCATATCCGAATATCGCAGACCCTTGGTGAAGTAGCTGTAGAGATTGCGCACCTGCTTCGCCGCTTGCTCGGGCGTGTAGTTGTTGCGGCTCGCCGTGTGATGGACGAATGCCGCCTTGATGGTCGGCGCGTACTGCGGTGAACCCCGGCGCAGGGATTCGTCGGCACCCCATTCGGCCCTACTGATGATGGTGGGCATGACCGCCGCCGTACTCGCCTGCGCGACCGATACCGGAGCGATGGCGGACCCGTCCGCAGGCGCCGGCAACTCACCGTCTTCCTCGACCACCGGATTGTCGACCAGCATCACCTCCGCGCCCTCGGGCACGTCACCCCCGGGGGTGTCGATGCGCACCTGTACTCCCTCGGCGGTGTCGGTCAAGAGCGGATCGGTGCCGAACCGGATGCCCGATGCCTCGGTCGAACCTGGGTCCGGGCCGTGATCTGTGATGGTGAGCGGCTCCCAGGTGCTCCAGGTGTCGCCCTCAAGCACCCGCACCAGCACCCGGGTGCCCGGCTCGAAGGGCGATTGCGAAGTGACGCCCACGAGTGAGAAGGGTTCGACGCTCTCGGCACGTGCAGCGATGGCAGGTTCGAGCGCTTCGACGTGTTCATCGTGCGCGTGTTCGTCCTCGGTGAAACTGAAGGCTGGCGACTCGCCGAGCCCGAGTTCACCGATCTCAGTGCCACCGACGAGTGAGTCCCAGGACGCCATGGCGACGGTCGACTCATCGACGACGCCGGTGTCTATCCCGCTGATCGGGATCGAGGTCACGCTGGCGCGGACCGGATCACGGTCGATAACCGGCCGGTGGGAATCGGGCAGGCTCCCCAGCACGGGGACGGTGAGGCCGCCAACTGCCAGAGCGGGCGCCAGGACGAGGGCTACGACGGACCGGCGCTTCACGATGCCCGAACGCTCCCTTCCTGGGGAAGACCCGTCCCTCGCGGCGAGCAGACGATGGAGACGGGACATTGCTGACATATGGACGCGACAACACGGTGCCACGGATCCACCGGTTTTCCCAAGCCTCACACGGCGCACCCGCAACTTTGGTCACCGGCACGCCCGAAAATCGGAACTCGCCCGCTCCATGGTGCGTCACACCCGGGTAGCCCGGCCTCGTGCGTAGCATGAACGGGCTCGCCAGTCATGACGGACGACCCCCGGGAAGGCACACGTGTCGGCACGAAGCACCGCCCGTCGGTGGACCACCATCGCGGTCGGACTGGTCTCCGGGGCTGTCCTGGCGGTCACCATCGTGGGCGCGGGTGTCACCTCGGTCATGGGCCAACTTGAGGGCAACATCACCGCCCTCGATGTCTCCGAGCAGACCGGCGTGACCATCACCGAAAGTGACTCGGTCGTGGTGGACGAGGTCACCGGGGAACAGTCGCCGTTCACGATGGTCGTGATGGGTAGCGACTCGCGCGTCGGCAAAGGAAACCGCGGCTACGGCAACGTCGACAAGTTCGGCGCCGTTGAACGCAGCGACACCACCATCGTCTTCCATGTGAACGCCGATCGTTCCCAAGCCATCGGCGTGAGCATCCCCCGTGACACCTTGATGATGCTTCCCGAGTGCACCAAGGACGGGGAGACCGTCGGTGGTTACGAGGGACGGTTCAACGAAGCGATGTACCTCGGCGGACCCGGCTGTGTGCTGAAGGCAGTCGAGAAATTGTCAGGTTTGACCATAGACAACTTCATGGTCATCGACTTCGCTGCGTT
>JBMTHB010000074.1:0-6496 GCA_049435845.1 Candidatus Nanopelagicales bacterium
GACTCGACGGTAACCACGCGCGACCGCGCACCGCAAATTATTCGGGCGGCTGACGCTCGGTCTGTCGACCGATACGGTCAGCGGGTGACTTTGTTCGGCAACATCGACGCAGGCGTCCTGCGAGCGCTCCTGCCTCAAATTCCGACTGCCTTGCGCGCCAAGCCGTGCGAACTCGGGGACATCGAATGTAGGCGTCGGATGTCGGAGTCGTTGAACGACGACCTCGGGCGGCGCTTCGGTAAGGCCAGCGACGTCACACTCAAGGACCATTGGATTCCGCGTACAGATGGTTCGCAGTTGCGCGTCCGCATCTACCGCAAAATCGGCAGCACTGCGCGCGGAGCACTGCTGTACATCCATGGCGGCGGAATGATCGTGAGTTCCCTCGAGAACTACGACGAACGTTGCATGCATTACTGCGCGAACACAGGAATTCCCGTGGTTTCGGTCGACTACCTGCTGGCTCCCGAATCCCCGTACCCGACGCAGATCGATGATGCACTCGTCGCGTTGACATGGATGCACACCTCGGCCAAGGACCACGGCTGGGATGTGGAGCGAATCGGTATCGGTGGGGATAGCGCCGGTGGTGGTCTCACGGCCGGCACTGTGCTGATGAATCGCGACACCACGAACTTGCCGCTGGCCTGTCAGATGCTCGTGTATCCGATGCTCGATGACCGCAACGTCGTCCCTGACGCACGCTTCCCCCAGCAGTTCCAGATCTGGACCTACGTAGACAACGAGACCGGCTGGGATGCCTACCTATCAGGACTGACCGATCGAACCGATGTGCCCATTTACGCGGCGCCGTCGCGTGCGACCGACCTCAGCGGTCTACCACCGACCTACATCGACACTGGGACTCTCGACATCTTCTACGACGAGGATGTTGCGTACGCGAAGCAGTTGATCGCTGACGGAGTGGGCGTAGAAGGCCATATCTGGAACGGCGCCCCACACGGATTCGACTACTTCGCGTTCAACTCGGCGATCGCGAAGAAGGCCTGGGGCTGCCGCTTCGCGTTCCTGATCAAGCACCTGGCCTAGCGGACCCTGGTACGTGCCCGCATGTAGTCGGTGATCACGTAGTCGCCCAGTCGATCGGTTGCGGGCGCGAGAACCTTGCCGCCGTTGCGGCGTGCCATCTCGTCGAGGAACCGGGCCAGTCGCGGCTCGTCACCCAGGCGGAACCAGGAGATCGGGACTTTTCGCTTGGTCATCGCATCGACCTGCGCAACCGTCTGGGTGATCGTCTCGCGCGTGGGCGGCCAGTCGAACCACCAACCACCGTCCGGGCTGAGGTGGGCTGTGGGCTCGCCATCGGTAACCACCATCACGATCCGTTGGGAGCCCGGGTGCTTGTCCAGGAAACGCCCAGCGAGCATCAGCGCGTGTTGCAGGTTGGTTCCCTGGATCTGACTGGCTTCCAGATCGGGAATCTCGATCGGATCGACCACCCGAGCCATATTCGCGAAGCCGATCACCTGCAGGGTGTCGAGCGGATAGCTGGTGGCGGTGAGCGAGTGCAAGGCCAGTGCCATGGTCTTGGCTGAGCTCCAGGTGTCGTTCATCACCATGGAAAACGACTGATCGACGAGTAGCGCGACGGCGGCGCGCGTGACGGTCTCGGTTTCGGAGATCTCGAAGTCTCCCGGGTGGAGGTTTGCACCTCCGTTGCTCGCAAGCCGCCTGCGTGTTGCGTTCTGAACCGTGCGCACCACGTCGATGGATTCCTCGTCACCGAAGCGCCATTCGCGATGGGTACCAGTGGGTTCGCCGGCAGCTCCGGTGCGGTGCATGTCATGGTTCCCGCGGTCGTGCCCATCGATCTGGTCGAAGACTTCGCGCAACGCGGTGCGGCCGATCCGACGGATCGCCTTGGGGCTCAGTCGCAGCGAGTCGCCCTCTCCGGTCAAGAACCCTTGCGTTTCCAATTCGCGCTGCATCTGCTGCATCGCCTCGAGATCGTCACGGGCGCCGCGCCCGAGCGCGCGTTCGAGGGCTTCGGCGTCGATCTGGTCGAGGTCGCTCATCGCGTCGGCGTCGGATAGTTGCGAGGCGAGTGCCTCCAGATCGGCCATCTCCGCCAAGGCTCGAGTGGCATCGGGCAGCCCGAGCGGATTCTCTCCGGTCAATCCCGGGCCACGGGTGCGAGAGAACTCCGGGCGCAGCGCACCGAGGTTCTCCTGGAGTCGGGCCATCTGTTCCTGTAGACCCATATCCGACAGCACTTGTTGCATCGCTTCGGCAAGTTCGGCCCGCTGCTCGGGCGTCATCGACTCCAGCATGCGCTGCATGGCTGCCGATTGACGAGCCATCTCGTCGATGAACTCATCGAGGGTTTCCGGGGCGTTAGGGAAGAAGTCGCGATGCTTGTCCATGAAATCCTGGTAGTCCTCCTCGGTGGCAGTCCCTTGCCGGTGCTTGTCGAGCAGATCGTTGAGGTCGTTCATCATCTCGGCCATCGCCGCTTGGACGGACGGATCGGACATGTCCTGGACCGCCTGGGTGAGCCCGGCGAACTGCTGGTCGATCACATCGCGGCGCAGCCTGTCCTTCATCTGCTCGAAGATGCTGCGGGCTTCCTCCGACCGCCAGGCATAGGTGTCGAGTTCCTGCATGGCCCGCGGCACGTCGTCCGGTAGCGCATCGAGCATCGCCTCGGCGAAGCGTGCATCATCCGACGGGTCGGGAAAGAGTTCACGCCGCTCGGTATCGAGTGCTTGCTGCAGCATCTCGCGAAGGTCGCTGAGCAGGCCGTCCATGCGCCCGGACTTGCTCAGTTCCTTATGGCGCTTGCGCAACTGCCGTGACATCTCGGACAGGCCGCGCCGGCCTTGACTACCCGAACGCAGGACATCACGCAGCGCATCGCGCACCGACTGACCATCCAGGATCCGCTTGCCGATCTCATCGACCGCACTCGCAGCATCGGCGCGCGCGGCGAGCGGATCCGGTCCGCCGCGGAAGGCCCCATAGCGGCTGCCTCGTCCTCGGCGATATGGCCGACGAGCACTCATACGTCGTCGTCGGTCTCGTCGTCTGTCTGGACGACAGTGCTGGCATAGGTGACCGAGGCACCATCGTCGTCCTTGTCGATACGACGGGTCAGCCACAAACCTTCGGCAGCGAACTCGATCACAGACGCCGCCAGTCCCGGTGATTCGGCCATTCCAGGTTCGGTGATGGAAACGACCGCGCCGAGGCCCTCCATCGGACCGATCGCCTGCAGGATCGCCCGGGAACTCATCACATCGGAGGTCTGGAGCGTGTTGCCTTGGTCGAACCACGCCACCAGATGCGTCAGGAACGGCCGCGCAGCCTGACCACCGAGGTACGTGCGCCAGGATTCCGCGGTGGCCTGTCGGGCGAGCAGCACCAAAGTCTCGTCCTCGTAGCCCTCCTCGGTGACGTCGAACTCGACCTTGCCGCGCAGCGAGGGCACGATGTCGACGAGATCGCCGATCCGGGCAACCGGCTCGTCGTCGCCGGTGATCGCGGACCGACGCAGCGCCGCTCCGGACAGCTCCTCCACGCACGCGATGGAGAAGCGGGCGGATACCCCACTGCGCTGGTCGATCGCCGCCGAATCGCGAACCGCACGGGTGAAGCGCGCCACCACATCGAGCATGTGACGAGGGATCACCGCGTGGATGTTGGCTTCCTGCTCGAGCAACTGCACTTCGAGGTCGAGATCCAACGGGTAGTGCGTGCGAATCTCCGCACCGAACCGGTCCTTGAGCGGAGTGATGATGCGCCCGCGGTTGGTGTAGTCCTCCGGATTGGCACTCGCCACGACCAACATGTCCAATGGCAGGCGCAGGTTGTAGCCGCGTACTTGGATATCGCGTTCTTCCAGGACGTTCAGCAGCGCCACCTGTATGCGTTCGACCAGATCGGGCAATTCGTTGATCGCGAAGATCCCCCGATTGGTACGTGGCACAAGCCCGAAGTGGATGGTCTCCGGGTCACCGAGGCTGCGACCCTCTGCCACCTTCACCGGATCGATATCACCCACGAGGTCGCCGACGGAGGTGTCGGGCGTAGCGAGCTTCTCGCCATAGCGCTCGCTGCGGTGCCGCCACGCAATGGGCAGACCATCGCCGAGCTCCTCGGTCAACCGACGGCATCGAGCGCAGACCGGAGCGGTCGGCTCGTCGTTGATCTCGCACCCGTCGACATACGGCATCCATTCATCGAGTAACCCGATCAGCGAGCGGATAAGCCTGGTCTTCCCTTGACCGCGCTCCCCGAGCAGCACGAAGTCATGGCCGGCCAGGATCGCCCGTTCGACCTGCGGGCCGACGGTCTCTTCGAATCCCACGATTCCCGGCAAAGTGGGCAGACCGTCGCGCAGTCGACCCAGCAGGTTCTCCTGCAACTCCGTCTTGACGCTGCGCGGCTGGTAGCCCCGGGCCAGCAGGTCCCCCCGCGTCCGGGGTAGGTCAGGTGGCGAAGTGGGCGCAAATGTGGTCACCTGCTGACCGTACGTCGGCTGCGCCACGGGCGCGAGTCCTTCGCGAAGGAGGTCCGCATGTGGGACGGGATGCCCGATGTGCTGCCCATCCAGGGGGCCATCGTGGCCGCGGTGTTCTGCGCCATCGCCTTTTGGAAGGTGATCCGCGGGGTTCGCGGATCCGAGGCGATCATCTGGAACACCGTGGGGGTCATCACCCTGATCTACCTGTTCACCAGCGTCGCATGGTTGATCACCGGCGAAGCATCGGCGTGAAACTCAGGACCAAAGTCCCTGCCCGGTAGGTCGCTGTCCTATTTCCCCGATGGCTGCGAAAGGGGATGCTGGAACGTATGGCTGCTCAACAGGACCCGACATGGGCTGGACGCATCATCGCCGGCGTCGACGCCTCGTCGTCGGCCCACGAGGCTGCACGTTGGGCGGCGGAGGAAGCGCTCATGCGCGGTCGCGGCCTGACTTTGATGACCGCGCTCCTCCCGCCCACGACCATCGGTGGCCTGGGTGTCCCACCAGCTGTGGACTTCCTCGACGCGCTGCATAGCGAGGCACTCGCGCAGTTGACCGCCCTTGCCGCGGATTTGCCCGGCGAGGACATCGAGGTCTCCGTCGAGATCGCCAGCCCGGGCGGATTGCTCGTGGAGGCGTCGAAGTCCGCACACATGGTTGTTCTCGGCTCGAGGGGAACCGGTGGCTTCGCCGGTCTCGTCCTCGGCTCGGTCGGCTCCCAGGTAGCTGCGGCTGCGCAGTGCCCCGTGGTGGTGCGGCGGGGTGCGCCGCGCAGCGATGCCCGCCATGTGGTGGTCGGTATCGACGGTTCGACGAACTCCGAGGTCGCGCTGGGGGCGGCCTTCGAATTCGCCAGCTTCCACGCACTGGAACTGACTGTGGTGCATGCCTGGGACATCCAGGCGTACGACCTCATCGAGTTCCCCGAGGGCGCGATCGCACTACCCATCTCGCAAGCAGCGGAGGACGAGGTTCGGCTCACCGCTGAAGTGTTGGCCGGTTTTCGCGACCAGTACCCCGACGTAGTGGTGCACGAACATCTCGTCCGCGGTCCGGCCGCAAAGGTGCTGACCGACCAATCCGCGAACGCCGCACTCCTCGTAGTTGGCACGCGGGGTCGCGGTCAATTCATGTCCGCCGTGCTCGGTTCGGTCAGCAACGCAGTCCTGCACAAAGTCGACCTGCCCGTGCTGGTCGTGCCACTTCCCCCGACAGAAGGGAATGAGACACCATGACTGCCACCGCTTCAACACCCAGCAAGGTGCTCGTTCGCGACATCATGTCCCAGCCGGTACTCACCGTGGAGACCAACGAGACCTTGTGGGATGCCTGGCAGTTGCTGTTCGTCTCCGGGCTCAGGCATCTCGTTGTCATCGATCGTTTCGGCCAGACGGTCGGCGTGCTCAGCGACCGCAATATCCTGGCTGAAGTGCCGGCGACCGCCGAGCACTTGTCTTCCCGGCTGGTCGCCGACGTCCTTGCGCGGGTGCCGGTCGTGGTGATCGACCCGGACGCCGATCCGAAAGAGGCAGCAGGCGTCATGTCCCGCGCGACGAGCGAGGCTGTTCCGGTGATCGAACCCGACGGCAGGCTCGTGGGCATCGTCACCGAATCGGATCTGGTCCGCTGGCTTGGCGACTGACGCGACATCTCTTGAGCGCACCTGCCCCTCTAGGGTTGGGTGATGGCTGAGGCGAAAGACGAGGGTCAAGGCGGTCGACTCGTATGGATCGACTGCGAGATGACCGGGCTCGATCCTCACAAGGATCAGATCGTCGAGATCGCCTGCGTCGTCACCGAAGCGGACCTGACCGAGGTAGACGACGGCATCACGATCGTGATCAAGCCCGACGACGCCCCCCTCGCCGCTATGGACGAGGTTGTGGTGAAGATGCACAACGAGTCCGGCCTCATCCACGAGATCCCGCACGGCACCACCCTCGACGACGCCCGAACACGCGTCCTGGAATACGTCAAGCAACACGTTCCCGAACCACGCAGGGCACCCTT
>JBMTHB010000075.1:0-6426 GCA_049435845.1 Candidatus Nanopelagicales bacterium
CATCCACCGATCACTGAGGCCCAGCCGGGACGAACTCGCCGTGGCCGAAGGCGGAAATGCGCGCATCCTGGATATCACCGGCCAAGCACTCAGCGGAGTGCGCAAGGCGAAGTCCGATGCGAAGGTCTCGATGAAGGCCGCGGTTTCCGAAGCCACAATCGAGGGAAATCCGGCCGACATCGAAGCGCTCTCCCAATCGCGCGCCGATCTAGCGGCAGCGGGCTCCATCACCGAGTTGATCCTGGTCCCAGCAGCCGACGACGCCCCCCTCTCGGTGCGCGCCATCCTCGCCCCGCCTGCCTAGCTACCCCACCCCCTACCCGCGAACTTGCGCTGTGGGAGCGCGAACTTGCGCTGTGGGAGCGCGAACTTGCGCTGTGGGAGCGGGGTTAGGCGCTCTTCTCGCGGCGCTCGGTAGCCCGACCGGACGAATCTATGTCGCGCGGCACGATCAATGGGTTCACGTTGTCCCGTACAACGTCACCGGAGATGACCACCTTGGCGACGTCCTCGCGGCTCGGGACGTCGTACATCACATGCAGCAGGACCTCTTCCAAGATCGCCCGCAAGCCCCTGGCGCCTGTGCCTCTCAGCAGCGCGAGGTCGGCCACCTCATCAAGAGCATCCTGAGAGAACTCCAACTCCACCCCGTCGATCTCGAACAGCCGCTGATACTGCTTGACCAGAGCGTTCTTCGGCTCGGTCAGCACCTGCACCAACGCTTCGCGATCCAACTGCGTGACGGAGGTGAAGACGGGAAGGCGACCGATGAACTCGGGGATCATGCCGAACTTCAGCAGGTCCTCGGGCATCACGTGAGCGAAGACATCGTTTATCACCCCTGCCGCTTCACGTTCGCCATCTACGAGGTCGTAGGTGAAGCCGAGATTCTTCTTGCCTAGGCGCTGCTCGACGATCGAATCCAGCCCGGCGAAAGCCCCACCGACGATGAACAGCACGTTCGTGGTGTCAATTTGGATGAATTCCTGATGCGGGTGTTTACGACCACCCTGAGGTGGGACCGATGCCACGGTCCCTTCCAGGATCTTCAACAGTGCCTGCTGCACACCCTCACCGGAGACGTCGCGCGTGATGGAAGGGTTCTCGCTCTTGCGGGCCACCTTGTCGATCTCGTCGATGTAGATAATGCCGGTCTCCGCGCGTTTGACATCGAAATCGGCAGCCTGGATGAGCTTCAGCAGGATGTTCTCGACGTCCTCACCCACGTATCCGGCTTCGGTCAGGGCGGTCGCATCGGCTATCGCGAACGGTACGTTCAGCATGCGAGCCAGAGTCTGGGCAAGGAGGGTCTTGCCCGAGCCGGTGGGGCCCAGAAGCATGATGTTCGACTTCGCGACTTCGACTTGGTCCTCGCGTGACTTCTCCCGCGCCTCGGCAGCTACCCGCTTGTAGTGGTTGTAGACGGCTACCGACAGAGCCTTCTTCGCAGTGTCCTGGCCGATCACATACTGGTCGAGGAAGTCGTAGATCTCCTTGGGCTTGGGGAGTTCCCCACCCATCGGCGATTCAGCAGCCTCGTGGAGTTCTTCTTCGATGATCTCGTTGCAGAGGTCGATGCACTCATCACAGATGTACACCCCGGGTCCAGCGATGAGCTTCTTGACCTGATTTTGGCTCTTGCCGCAGAACGAGCACTTGAGCAAGTCGCCGCTCTCACCGATCCGAGCCACGGGTGCCCCTTCCACGAGTGTCGCCCGTACAGGGCAACGGCCCCACCGCTTGTGGCAGGGCACTCATAGGACCGTACCCCGATTTCACCCAAGATGCTCAGATATCCGCGCGCCTCGATTTGGCGAACTCTCAACCGCTGGTCGAGGGTCGCCGCTAGCGACGAGCGCTGGGATTAGGCCTTTCGCGAGGAGATCACCTGGTCGATGATCCCGTACTCCTTAGCCATATCCGCGGTGAGGATCTTGTCGCGCTCGATATCGAGTTCGATCTGATCTTCGGAGCGACCGGTGTGCTTGGACAGGATGCCTTCCATCTCCTTGCGCATCCGCAGGATCTCGTTCGCCTGGATTTCGATATCCGAACCCTGACCGCCACCCTCGGTGTACGGCTGATGGATGAGCACACGCGCGTGGGGCAGCGCGAAACGCTTGCCAGGCGACCCGGCCGCAAGGATCAGCGCCGCCGCTGACGCCGCCTGCCCCAGACACACGGTCTGGACCTGCGGCTTGACGAACTGCATGGTGTCGTAGATGGCAGTCATCGCGGTGTAAGAGCCGCCAGGTGAATTGATGTAGATCTGGATGTCCCGGTCCGGGTCCATCGACTCCAAGGTGAGCAACTGTGCCATGACGTCGTCGGCCGAGGCGTCGTCAATTTGCACACCGAGGAAGATGATGCGCTCCTCGAAGAGCTTCGTGTAAGGGTTGTGAACTCGTTCGCCGTTGGCACTGCGCTCACGGAATTCGGGGACGATGTACCGATTCGACGGTAGGTGCAGCCCACTCACTTGGCGCTCCCCTTCTTGCCCGGAGCATCGGCATCCGTGCTGTAGACGTGATCGATGAGTCCGTACTCGCGAGCCTCCTCGGCTGTGAACCAGCGATCCCGATCGGAATCCTTCTCGATCTGCTCGATGGACTGACCACTGTGCTCGGCGATGAGGCTTGCCATGCGCTTTTTGATGAAAAGCATCTGCTCAGCCTGGATCTTGATATCCGAGGCCGTACCACCGATTCCGCCGAGAGGCTGATGCATCATGATGCGGGTGTTCGGGGTCGCGTATCGCTGACCCGGGGCTCCAGCGCACAGCAGGAACTGACCCATCGACGCCGCCAGCCCCATGGCGATTGTGGCGACGTTGTTAGGGATCAACTGCATGGTGTCGTAAATGACCATTCCCGCGGTGATGGATCCACCAGGGGAATTGATGTACAGCGAGATGTCCCGTTCCGGGTCCTCGGCTGCGAGAACCTGGAGTTGCTTGGCAATGCGGTCCGAGTTCTCGTCACGGACCTCGCCCTCGAGCCAGATGATTCGTTCACGCAGAAGCCGCTCGTCGAGCATGTCGCCGAAACCGCTCATGCCGCCGCCCGCGCCGCGGAAATCAGGGGTGCCCAAACCGCTCACCGATCCTCGCCTAGAAGTTATGACACGACCCTAACGGCGATCGAGTCCTCTGACATTCCCGCGGGGGTCAGGTTCGCCGACAGCCGAACGTCCGGCCCCTTGCTCCCCTATCCATGTACCTACTGCCCGGATTCCGCCGCTGCCATCTGCGCTTGGAGTTGAGCCAATTGCGCCGCCGCCATCGCCTCGTTGAGTTCGGCTTCGAGCGCACTGAGATCGACCACGTTGCCGTCGGTATCCGTCACCGTCGAGTTCTCCAGGACGAGCGCCAAGGCCTTCGAGCGACGGATATCGGCCAGCGCCATCGACACCTGTCCGGATTCGACCAGCGCCTTGGCCAATGCATCCGGGGCCATGCCATATCGAGGCGCCTGCTGCATCAACCAGTTGGACAGTTCGGATTCACCCACCGTGACCTCCTCAGTCTCGGCGATCCGATCCAAGACGAACTGACTCAAGAGCGCCTCGCGTGCCTGACTCTCCACTTCGGCCCGGTGCTCGTCGGTAGCTTCGTGACCGTCTTCGAAGTGCGCCTGGACTTCAGCCGCGATGACACCCTCGGGCAGTGGCACCTCAACCGACTCCATCAGAGCCTCGTAGACCTTCCCGCGCGCTTGTTGTCCCTGTTCCATGCGCTTCAGGCGTTCGACGCGCTTCTTGGCGTCCTCGCGTAGCTCGTCGACAGTGTCGAACTCCGACGCCATTGCCACGAAATCCTCGTCCAGTTCGGGAAGTTCACGCTCTCGGACGTTGTTCACGGTCACGGTCACCTTGAGCGGCACTCCGGCCCAATCACCGTTGCCCGGAGTGAAGTCGAAAGTGCGTGTCTCACCGGACTTCGCGCCCCGAACCGCGTCGTCGAAGCCAGGCAGCATCCCTTCGGACCCCAGCTCGTAGGACAGGGCCGAACCGGAGAGATCCTCGACGTCGTCTCCTGAATCGGTGGTACCGGAGATGTCGACAAGCAGGACATCGCCGTCCTTGCTTGCTCGGTCAACATCCTTGAGTGAAGCGAAGCGGGTCCTGAGGTTGTCAATATGTTCGTCAACCTCAGCCTCAGATGCGCTGGCGGTATCGACCTGCACGGCGAGCGCCTTGTAGTCAGGAAGTTCGAAGTCCGGGCGTACGTCCACCTCGGCGGTGAACTTGACGTGCTGGCCGTCTTCGATCTCGGTGACGTCCACCTCGGGACGACCGACCGGGACGATTTCCTTCTCACGAAGGGCACTCTCGTAAGCCTTCGGAACGGCGTCGTTGATGACTTCGTCGAGCACAGCACCGCGCCCGAATCGCTGCTCAATAACCCGCGCAGGAACCTTGCCCTTACGGAAGCCGGGGATGCTCACCTGCTTGCCGATCGTCTTATATGCCTCGTCGAAACTCGGTTGGAGTTCGTCGAAGGGCATCTCGACGGTCAACTTCACGCGGGTGGGGCTCAAGGACTCGACGTCGGTCTTCACGTACTTCTCCAGTGTCAGTGATCACGGCGCCGAGGTGACGCTCATGGTCGGGGCGGGGAGACTCGAACTCCCGATCTCCTGCTCCCAAAGCAGGCGCGCTAGCCACTACGCTACGCCCCGCGTGGGCTCCGCGAGAGTCTAGAGGTGAGCCACCGTCGCGATGACCTCGCCTCCTGAGCGAGCAGCGGACCGGTAGCATGAGGTTGCTTCACGCGGGTGTAGCTCAATGGTAGAGCCCCAGCCTTCCAAGCTGGTTGTGCGAGTTCGATTCTCGTCACCCGCTCCATAGACCGCTCGACTGCATCGCGATTTCCCCGTTTTCGTGTTCTCATGGTGCTGTGGCCGTTCCGAGCACATCGACCAAGCCCCGACCCACCGGTTCTCCTGTGGGTCGCCGCGTCGTTCTGGGCATGCTCGGCGTGGGCGCCGTCGGGGTGATGGTGGGTCGTCCTGCCCAAGAGGCGATCCAATCGACGGTGAGTGCCACGGTTCCCGGCCTGGGCAGCCTGGTGCCCGCCGCCGGCGGCTTTCGTATCTACACGGTCACCGGTGGATACCCGGCGATGGATCCGGATGCCTACCGACTCGAAGTCTCCGGAAAGGTCGCCAGTCGACTGTCGCTTTCCATGAAGGACATCGCGGAACTGCCACAGACCCAGATGACCAAGGACTTTCAATGCGTAACAGGCTGGCGGGTCGATGACGTTCCCTGGTCGGGGGTTCTCTTGCGAGACGTCCTGATGGCCGCCGGAGCCGATTCCTCGTCCACCGCCCTACGTTTCCTCTCATTCGATGGCGCATACACCGAGTCGCTCACCATGGCCCAATCGCTTCGCGACGACGTCCTGGTAGCGACGACCATGTACGGCAAGCCACTCACGCGAGAGCATGGCGGCCCGGTGCGCTTGTACGTAGCACCGATGTACGGCTACAAGTCGATTAAGTGGTTGTCGCACATCGAAGTCGTCGGCGACGTCATTCCCGGATATTGGGAGGAGCGCGGCTACGACATCGACGCGTGGGTGGGAGCGTCCAATGGACGTAACGACGAACCCATCATCTGAGACTCTCGCTCGACTGCAACGTTTCAGCCGGGCTGAGCGTTACCTGCACCGCACCATTGCGGCACTCACATTCGTGCTACTCGCGACAGCCGCTGCACTCTACTTTCCCGACATCAGTGTCCTAGTCGGTAACCGTCCGCTGGTGAGCGATATCCACGTCATCGCTGGTTTCGCGCTGCCGGTTCCAATCGTGCTCGCACTCATTTCACGCGCATTCCGGCGCGATGCAGATGAACTGAACCGCTTCTCCCCCGACGACTGGCGCTGGCTGCGATCGCGAGATCGCCGATCCGGACGCATCCCGGTGGGCAAGTTCAATGCCGGGCAGAAACTCAACTCGGCATTCACACTCGGCTGGATCCTGGTCATGCTGGGTACGGGATCGGTGATGTTCTTCAGTTCACTGTTTCCTGACGACATCCGCACCGGCGCGACTTTCGTGCATGACTGGTTGACGCTTGCCATCTTCGTCGTCGTTATCGGCCACATCTACATGGCGATGAACGACGCCGAGGCACGCGTGGGAATGCGCACTGGCGAAGTTTCAGCCGAATGGGCGCAACGTGAACACCCTGAGTGGGCAACAGAACGAAGCTCTCGTTAACTTCTCGCCAAGTCGCTTGAGCGCGTCGTCAAGCCGGGGCAACTCCGTATCCATGGCCTTGATCCGATCTGGCGTGGCGGGCTCGTCGCGGGGTGACTCGGTGGGCATAAATCCAGACTCTCTACGCGAAGTCAGCCGCCAAGCCAAAAGTCCATCCAACGAATGAAGATCAGGGCGAGGATCACTAGGAAGGTGGCCC
>JBMTHB010000076.1:0-6424 GCA_049435845.1 Candidatus Nanopelagicales bacterium
CGATCATGGAGATGATCACCAAAAGGTCCTGGACAATGAGGATTCCGACAGCTATTCGTCCGTGGAGCTGGTCGAGTTCACGCTTATCGGAGAACAGCTTGATCACGATGATCGTGGATGAGAACGTCAGAGCAATAGCGACGTACACAGCAGGCACGACATCCACACCCAGGCCGACAGCTATGGTGAATCCGAAAACGGCGGTCACAACGACCTGTCCCACTCCCGCGAGCAGAGCCACGGTGCCCGTCGACTTGATCAGGTGGAAGTCGAGCTTCAGGCCGACCAGGAACAGCAGAATCGCGATTCCGATCTTGGCGAAAGCCTCGATCGATTCACCGGTGGACACCAGACCGAGAACCGCAGGTCCCGCCAGGATTCCAACGACTATGTAGGCGACGATGACCGGTTGTCGAAGCAACTTCGCTAATCCACCCACCGCTGCGGCGAGCACCAAGATGACCGCGATTTGCTCGAACTCGGAGCCGATCACCTTGGTGAGTCTAGGACGAAATCTCGACCGTTCCCTCCGCAGCGTACGCTGGAAACATGCGATGGCTGGTTTCCTTGTTGGCGGCTCTCGTTGTGATCGTGCTCCCCGCTTCCGGGGCCGCCGGGCATGCGGGACTGCAGTTCTCGACCCCCGAGGACGGGGCTGCCTTAGATGTCGCACCAGAGGAAGTGGTTTTGACGTTCAGCGAAGAGTTGCTCGCCGAACTCGTCGAGATCTCCGTGCTCGACGCTGATGACAATCCGGTCGTGGTGACCGAGGTTCCGCAGACACCACCACCGGGCACCGATGTGAAGGTGCCGTGGCCGGCCGATCTCCCCCCCGGTGAATACTCGGTCGCCTACCGCGTGGTTTCCGCGGATGGCCATCCGGTGACCGGTCGGGTCACGTTCTCCTACGCGAATGTGCGTGAAGAAGCACCCGCCCCTACGGAGCAGGAACCTAGCGCGGAGCCGACCCCGGAGCCCAGTGTCGAGACGGCCGAGACTCTCGAATCTCAACCGACGGCCCCGGACGAGGTCGCGACACCTGAACAGATCAGCGAGGAGGTCGTCGCGGCAGACGACACGAACCAATCACTGATCGGACCGCTGTTGATCGTGGCCGCCGTCATCGTCGGCATCGGCGTCGTCGTCTCTTTGGTCGTGCTCGCTCGATCACGACAGTGATCGCTCCCAGGTTCACGACATGAAGCCGAGCACGAGTACTCCCCATAGCCAGGCTCTGCGGTCATTCCCTGTGGCGTCGATCGCCACTGCTCTAATCGCCGTCTCCCTCGCTGCAGCCGCAGTGGGAATGGTGCTGGCCGGCGGGGTGTACGAGGCGCCTCCGGGTCTACCCGATCCCGGCGCACTGGTCGTCTGGGGCACCCCCGTCAGCCGCGTGCTCACCGACATCGCGGCGATCGCCACGGTGGGACTGCTGTTGTCCGCCACGGCACTGGCTCCATCGGGCAAGGACGGTGTGCTCTCGCCGGTGGGTCGCCGCGATGCGATTCGTGCCGCGAAAGTGGCGATCGTGTGGGCGGTACTCGCAGCCGCCCAACTGTTCTTCCAACTCGCGCTGATCCTTGGTGTCCCGTTCAGCGATGCGGTCGATCCGGCTGTGGTCTCCACGTACGCGAACGACCTCGACATCACCCGGGCGCTGCTGTTCATGGCACTGCTCGCGGTGGTTGTGGCGATGGGTGCCATCACGTCTGCATCGACTGGGTCGACAGGTGCGTGGCTGATCATCGCGGTGGTGGCTGCCGCACTTCCTGGTCTAGCGGGCCACAGCTCGGCCCTCGGCGATCATGAACTGGCCACCACCGCCGGGGTCACGCACATGGTGTCGGCCGTGCTGTGGGTCGGCGGCTTGCTGGCGCTCACTTTGCATGCGCTACGCCGCGATGTGCCACTCCAGAGGCCATTGCAGCGCTTCTCGACCATCGCGCTCACGGCGATCATCCTGCTGGCAGTCAGCGGTCTAGCGAACGCTTACACCCGCGTCGATGGTGTGCAGCAATGGATGACCACCGGTTACGGACAGGTCACGATGATGAAGGTCGGATTGATCATCGGCTTGGCAGTGATCGGGTTCCTGCTTCGCAAACGAATAGTCCCGTCACTGGACTCACTGACGCGCGCGCAGACATTCGTTCGGCTCGCGGCGATCGAGCTCACCATCATGGCTATCGCCATCGGATTGGGAGTATCCCTTGCTTCCAGTCCCTACCCGCGCGAGGAACAACTGCTTCCTTCCTATGGAGAATCGCTGCTCGGATTCCCCTACCCACCTGCACCGACGATCGAATCGGTCGTCTTCGGTTTTCGACCTGACCCGCTCTTCTTCACGGCGAGTTTGATCGCTGCTGCGCTATATGTCATCGGCTATGTCCGCATTCGACGCGCGGGCATCGCATGGCCGGTGATGCGCTTGGTGTCCTGGCTCGGTGGCATCAGCGTCGTCATCTGGACGACCAGCGCCGGCATCTCCGTCTATGCGCAGGTGTCCGTAGGCCTGCACATGACTCAGCACATGGTCATGACCATGATGGGGCCGATCCTCCTAGTACTCGGGGCGCCAGCGACCTTGGCCCTACGAGCGTTGAAGCCTGCGCGTGGAAACGAGCGCGGTCCACGTGAATGGCTGGTGTGGTTCCTGCATAGTCCGATCACCCGGGTTCTCACCAACCCGTTCTATGTATTCGTCGTCTACGTCCTCGGTTTGTATGGGCTGTACATGACGCCGCTCTTCGGCTGGCTCATGGGATCCCATATCGGTCACATCGCGATGCAGGCGCACTTCATCATCTCCGGGTACTTGTTCTACTGGGTACTGATCGGTATCGACCCGCGACCTCGACCGCTGCCGTATTGGGGACGCCTACTGCTGCTACTGGTCGCCCTGGCGGTGCACGGATTCTTCGCGGTGGCCTTGATGATGGGCACGACTCCCATGGCCGTGGAGTGGTACGGAGTGGTGCGGCCCGACTGGGTTACCGATCCGCTGGGCGACACCTTGTTGGGTGGACAGATCACCTGGGGTCTGGGCGAGATCCCGAGTCTCATCGTGCTGATCGCAATCGCGGTGCAATGGTCGCGCAGCGACGAACGGGAGGCCAAGCGCAAGGATCGGCAAGCCGATCGGGACGGCGACAAGGAGCTGCAGGATTACAACGCCTACCTGCAGTCACTCAGTGGTCCGAAGCGCTAGCCCCACCGTCGCTGCCCATGGGCGTCGTCGGTGTTATACCCTGGGGGGTATGATCAAAACTCGACGAGTTTCCCTGCTTGCCGTCCTCGGCGCCGCATCCCTCGCCCTGACCATGGGCCTTTCCGGTTGCTCCTCGGACTCCGGAGCCACCGACACGGCCGCGGCCGCGGAGATCCAAGGCCCCGCCGCTGTGGTGGAGGCAACGGACGCACCCGTCCGCGTTGGTGTGACCGAGTTCGCGAATGTCATCGCCTCCCCGGGAGTGACGATCGTCGACGTGCGGACCCCGCAGGAGTTCGCCGAGGGACACATCAAGGGCGCAGTCAACATCCCGGTGGAGTTACCCGACTTCATGGATCGTGTTTCGGAACTCGATCCCAGTGGGACATACGCCGTGTACTGCCGCAGCGGTAACCGCTCGCAACCCGCCGTTGCCGGAATGGCGAGCGTCGGACTCACCAGCATCTTCGAACTCGAGAGCGGCACCACCGGATGGACATCCGAGGGACAGCCCCTCGTCCAGTAGTTACCCTGATGGGCGTGCGCCGCGCAGTGATCTTCCTTGCTGCTGCGGCGCTCGTCATTTCCGGTGCACCGAACGCGACCGCGGTGTCGGTGCCTGATACTCGCGTGGGCGATGCCCGTCAAGTGATCATCGTCGAGGCACCGAAGTGGTCATCCACCGAAGGCACTCTCACCGCATTCGAGAAGCGTGGCGACGACTGGGTTGTCGTCCAGCCGACTGTGCGCGCGCAACTGGGCTACGGGGGACTGGTTCGCGGTGATCGTCGTCGACAGGGCACCGGCACGGTTCCTACCGGGGTGTTCGACATTCTGAGCGGGTTCGGTCGTCGCGCCGATCCGGGGACGGAACTCGAGTACATCCAGGTGGACAGGAACGATGCGTGGACGTACAACCCGAAAGTTCCCAGCACTTACAACGTCTTCCAAGACGCCGATCGATCGTGGACCTCCTACGGCGGTTACGTCGAGGAACTTTGGGACATGGGTATGCAGTACGACTATGTCGCGGTCCTGGACTACAACCTGCCCGAAGGTCCGATTCGCCCGGATGCGAAGGGCATCCGGCGAAGCGCCGAACCACCGGACACCACGCGAGGCGGTGGGATCTTCCTGCACGTCGACAACGGCAACAAGACCGCCGGCTGCGTTGCGGTGATGCGCACTGTGATGCGGGATTTGATGCGCTGGCTTGATCCCGACAAGGATCCGGTGATCGTGATCCGAGTCAGCTAGCTATAGATCGACGATGTCCCGCAGCGCTGGGAACTCCGCGCGCCAGGTCACCGCAGCCGACGGATCGATGGTGGCGTGGAGTGTCGTCTCATCAGCTCCTGCCTTGGATACCACCGTGCCGATCGGATCGACAACGGCGCTGTGTCCGCCGAGCTGCACACCCTTTTGCATACCCACTTGATTGCACGCGATCACCCACGCCTGATCCTCGATCGCCCGGGCCTGCACCAACACATCCCACGCATCGATCCGCTTGGTAGGCCAACCCGAAGTGATCAGGAAGGCCCGCGCGCCGCGTGCAGCGAGAGCACGGAACTGTTCGGGGAAGCGCAGGTCGTAGCACGTTGCCAATCCAGTAGGACCGAGTGGCGTGTCGATCACCACCAGTTGCCAACCGGCGGACATCAACTCTGCTTCTCCGCCGTACCCGAAAACATGGATCTTGCGGTACATCGCCGCCACGTCTCCGGACGGATCGAACAACACGCTCGTGTTGAAGTACTCCCCAGAATCCACAACTTCAGCGAAAGAACCACCGTGAAGCCACACCCTGTGCTTCCGTGCAACATCAGACATTCGTGACACCAGAGGGCAATCGAAAGGCTGCGCGTGCTCTCGCGCGCAGTCCAGATCGAAGGCTGCCGTGCTCCACAACTCCGGAAGCATCACCAGGTCGGCCTGCTCGCAGGCACGGTCGGTTTCGGCAAGCACCCGATCGACTCGCTCGTCGAAACCCTCACCCGAACTGCAGTCGGCCTGCACCAGCGCTACGCGCACAGCCGTCGATGTCATGTCTGAACGCTACTCCCGCAAACCAACTATGCGGCAGCTTCGATTGACCTAGCCTGTGGACATGGCTACGGATCCCGTTGCAACCTGGCGCGCATCACTTGAGAACTTCGCAGTGCTCTTGGAGGGGATAGATGATTGGGGCATCGACTCGCCGTGTCCCGGTTGGACGATCGCCGATCTGCTTGCCCACACCATCGACCTCGAATCGATGATCGCCGCGGACCCTCGGCCCGATCACTCACCTGACTGGAGCGCGCTTCCCCACATCGGTTCCGACTTCAGTCGGATGACCGAGATCGGGGTCGACTACCGACGCGGGTGGTCGCGCGACGATCTTCTGGCGGACCTGTGGGCAACGCATGATCGAGCCCGTGCCCGGATAGATCAGGTCGGGCTGGATGGGTCGATCCCCTGGTTGCGAGGCGATACGCCGATTCCGACGTTGCTCGGCATGCGAACTTTCGACATCTGGGTGCACGAGCAGGATGCGCGAGTAGCCCTCGGGAAGACCGGCAATCTCGACGGTCCTGGTGCAGCCAACGCCATGACGTACCTGACGGCGGGCTTGCCCAAGGTCTGGGGCAAGAACGTAGGGGCTCCGATCGGGTCCGTTCTGCACCTGACCGTCACCGAACCTGGACTGCAGGGTGAATGCTGGATTCGGGTCAACGAAGACGGCAAGGCGTCGCTCGTTACCGAGCAGGCGGCCGACCTCACGGTCACCATGCCGTGGCAGTCATTCGTCATGCTCGGGGGCGGGCGAACCGTCGAGGCGGGTGTCGTGGATTCCGTCGTCGTCGTTGGTGATGAAACTCTCGGTCAGGCTTTCCTCGACTCGATGGCGATCACCCCCTGACAGTGCACATTCATCCACCCGAATCTGCAAATTCGGCGCTTGAATCTGCAAGTTCGTGAGCCATTTGCGCAAGTTCGCGCTGTGTAGGAGCAAGTTCGCGGGAGGGGCATACTGAGGGATATGGAACGGATCCGAGTCTTCCTGCTCGATGATCATGAATAGGGCACCGTAGGTGGCATCGACCAGATCGGTGGCACCTTGCACAATCCGGCGCAAGGTGGCCGAGAGTTCTAATCCCGCCGCAACCGCCACCACTGCGGAGAACAGTCCTCGATCGATGTCCTCGCGCATACCCTCATCTTGCCCCGAGT
>JBMTHB010000077.1:0-6421 GCA_049435845.1 Candidatus Nanopelagicales bacterium
GAATACGGCAGTCGCAAGCGGTAAGAAGGCTGCAATGACTGAAGGGTGAGCAGCCGTCGTGTAGTTCAGCGCAACCGCAATGAAGATCGGCCACCCGAAGACCGCCCCGAGCATTACGAAGAATAAGGATCTCCACATGTGCCGGGGCGGAAGAGGAATTCGTCGAAATCCAAGAACAACCACAGCGATAACGCCTGCGATCGCCGCACGACCCGTGGCTGTCAGGATGGCATTGAAGCCTTCCACTGCGACCTTGGTCAGTGGAACGGTGAAGGACCACAGGAATACCGCCAGGAATGCCCACCACAATCCCGCGCGAACGCGGGACTCCATCACGAGGAAAGCGACACGAAACGCCCGGAATGGGCACCGATCTGCTCGGAGATCGTGTCTACCAACTCAGCCGGTATGGCCGAGTCGACGCTCAACACCATCAGCGAGTGGTCGGTGTCATCGCGGCTGACCTGCATCCCACCAATGTTGATGCCGGCACCCCCGAGCAGGTTGCCCACGATCCCCACCACACCGGGCTTGTCGTGATACCGGTAGAACGCCAGGTTGTTACTCACCGGGACATCCACATCGAAGCCGTCGACCTCGACGATCTTTCCCTGGTGGCGCGGTCCAGCGACCGTGCCACCCACGCATACCTTGGCCCCATCAGTGAGGGTCAAGTGCACACGAACGAGCGAGCGATGATCGCCGCTCGCTGCATCAGTTGTCAGGGCAACTTCAACGCCTCGCTGTTCGGCGAGCACGGGTGCGTTGACATACGACACCGGATCGTGGACCAACACTTGGAACACACCCTTGAGTGCGGAGAGTTCAAGGACACGAACATCGTGCTCGACAACCTCGCCGAGCACCTCGATGTCCACCCGCTCGACGGCTGCCGGAGCCAATCCGCATGCAATCGCACCGATTTGCTCGGCAAGAGGCAGCAAGTTCTTGACGTCGTCCTCGATCTGACCTCCTTGGACGTTGACCGCGTCGGGAACGAGTTCACCTGCCAACGCCAGACGAACCGACTTGGCCACCGCGATACCTGCCTTCTCCTGGGCTTCATCGGTTGAGGCACCTAAGTGGGGTGTCGCGACGACATTCTCAAGGGTGAAGAGCGGTGAGTCAGTGCACGGTTCGGAGGCGTAGACGTCGAGTCCGGCACCGGCAACGCGGCCCTCGGACATCGCCTTGTAGAGAGCATCCTCATCGATGATGCCACCGCGTGCGGCATTGATGATGTGAACGGTCGGCTTGACCTTCGATAGCGCTTCCTCCCCGATCAAGCCCACGGTCTCGGGGGTCTTGGGTAGGTGGACGGTGATGAAGTCCGACTCGGCGAGGAGTTCGTCGAGGGTGACCATCCGCACACCAAGCTGGGCGGCGCGGGCCGGCTGGACGTAGGGGTCGTAAGCGATGAGGTTCACGCCGAAAGCAGCCATCCGCTGGGCGACCAGGATTCCGATACGACCGAGTCCCACGATGCCGAGGGTCTTGTCCGCAACTTCCACTCCCGTGTACTTCGAACGCTTCCACTCGCCACGGTGCAATGCGGAATTGGCAGGGACGATATTACGGGCACTAGCTAGCAGGAGTCCCACGGCGAGTTCGGCTGCGCTGACGATGTTCGAAGTTGGAGCGTTAACAACCATGACTCCGGCCTGCGTCGCCGCCTTGACATCCACGTTGTCCAAACCGACGCCCGCACGGGCGATCACCTTCAATCGCTTCGCTGCCGCGATGGCCTCGGCGTCGACCTTCGTTGCCGATCGCACCAAGATTGCATCGACGTCGGCGATGGCCGGGATCAACTCTTCGCGATTGGCACCGTCGCACGTAACGATCTCGAAGTCGGGGCCGAGTGCTTCGACGGTAGCGGGCGACAATTCCTCTGCGATCAACACGCGTGATGTGGGCACCGCGCGATCCTAGCGGCGGCGGCGCCCTAGGGCTCAGCGGCGATTGCCACGTGATCTGGACCACGCGGTGAAGGACGTCACCGATCCGGCATGCGGCCGACGCAGCCACGGCCACGGATGTACTTGCGAAGGTTGGGCACGTGCGACCACTCGTCGCCAGCCGGGCACGGGTGTGAACGTGCCCGCGAATGCACCGCGGGACTTCAAGACGTCAGCGACGCCGCCCCGATACAAGAACACCGACCGACGCCGGGCGAGATCGGCGAGCGTCTCGGTCAAGAACACCAAACGTGGATAGGCCAATCGCAAGCGCCACAGCAACGGTTCATCGAAGACGAATACCGCTGGAAGGTCGGGATTCGCCGCGAGCGCGGGGTCATCGTCGCCGAGGCTCTCAGCGGTCAACCACACGAACTCCGGTGTGGACTCGGTGGTAGCGACACGAGGGCCGGCGGTTGCTTCTACGTCATCGTCGCGTCGCATGCGGGGATCGACGAAGGAACGCGGCTCGGGGGATCGCTCGTCGGGCCAGTCCTCGATGGGACAGTGGTTGCTCAGCGGGCAGCCGGCGCACAACTCCGGAGCCCGTTTGCGTACCTGCCATCTCGAGAAGCCGTAGGGCTTACCGGTAAGCGCACCGACCGTCCATTGCCATCCCGCGCGATTGGCCGCGCGCGATCCGTCGAGCAGATGACGAAAGAACAGATCCTCGCCATCCCGCCAACCCCACCCCTCGCGGACCGACCAATGCGACGCCATCCACATCCGCGCCTGGTTGGTCAGGTAGCCGTCCTGGGTCAACTCCCGCCACGACTCCTGCAGGCATGCGGCATCGGTGTCCCAGGGATTGCGCGGTGGTGGCCCATCCTCTGCTGTGGCGTACCGCAACGAGCGCTTCGTCGCTTCCCCGAGCCGGGCGTACAAGTGTCGGGCGTACTCCTGCCATAGCAGTTCGTCTCGGAACTTCTCCACGTCGTCGGCAGGTCCTCCTGCAACCTCATCGAACACGCGGGGCAGTTGCAGCAGTCCATGGCGGATATAGGGCGATAGACCCGACGCACCACGCGCGTCTACGGGTAGGACGGTGTTGCGACGTCGTGCATAGCCGGTCACATCGAACGACGCCAGTGCCGCGTCTGCCGCGTCTTGGCCACCGCGCACCCGTGCTGCTGCAGGGTCACCGCTCGCCAGGTCCCCGAGGTTCTCGCGCACCCACTCCACGATCTGTGCGCGGTCGAATTCGGGTACCGGCAGCAACGTCACCGCAGCACCTTGCGGATTCTGATCGGCCCCTTTGCGAACGATGGGTCGACCACCTGCCCCTTCTGGGTGATCTCCACCTTGTCCACCGTCACCAGGCGTCGCGCTGCTCGCCGAGCCGGCTCCATCAGTTCGCGCCAGTCATCACCGCCGACTACTCGCGCCGCCTCACTCGGGCAGATACTGGCTCCTGACGATCGCTGTTCCAACAGCGCCAGGATCGCATCCTCCAGCGCACGATCGGTGTCGGTGACCTTGCTCTTACGACACGCCGCAGAGCAGTAGCGGACCTCGTCCCAGTTCCGCTCCCATGACTTGCGCCACTGCATGTGTCGGCCGCAGGACAGGCACGTCTTGGTGTCTCCTGCGCGGCCGGACATCAGGAAGGTCCGAGCGCTCTAGCGCGCTGCGCTGCCTTCGACGTAGTCGTCGTCGCCCTTGACCCAACTCATCAACTTGCGCAGTTGGCGACCGACGGCCTCGATCGGATGCTTCTCACCCTTCTCACGAAGCGCCTTGAACTCCGGACCACCGGCTTCCTGATCATCCATGAAACGCTGAGCGAATGAGCCGTTCTTGATGTCGACGAGCACCGCCTGCATGTTCTCCTTAACCCGCGGATCGATCACGCGTGGTCCGGAGATGTAGTCGCCGTACTCGGCGGTGTCGGACACGCTCCAACGCTGCTTGGCTATGCCGCCTTCGTACATGAGGTCGACGATGAGCTTGAGCTCGTGCAAGCATTCGAAGTAAGCGACCTCGGGTTGGTAGCCGGCTTCGACGAGCGTCTCGAAGCCGTACATGACCAACTGGCTGGCGCCGCCGCACAGCACCGCCTGTTCGCCGAACAGGTCGGTTTCGGTCTCCTCGGTGAAGGTGGTCTTTATCCCACCTGCGCGCAGCCCTCCGATCGCGCGCGCGTAGGACAATGCCAACGGCCAGGCGTTGCCGGTCGCGTCCTGCTCCACAGCGACGAGTACCGGCACACCGCGTCCTGCGACGTACTCGCGACGGACGAGATGACCCGGTCCCTTCGGTGCCACCATGCACACATCCACATTGGCCGGCGGCTTGATGAAACCGAACCGGATGTTGAAGCCGTGCGCGAAGAACAACGCATCGCCGTCCTTCAGATTCGGCTCGATCGCCTCGGCGTAGAGCTTCTTCTGCGCAGGGTCCGGCACCAAGATCATGATGACGTCGGCCTCAGCCGCCGCAGTTGCGGGATCGACGACGCGTAGGCCCTCTTCCTCGGCCTTCGCCCGGGACTTCGAACCCTCGGGTAGCCCGACCCGAACGTCCACTCCCGAATCGCGCAAGGAGAGAGCGTGTGCATGGCCCTGGCTGCCGAATCCCATGATGGCTACCACTCGACTTTGGATGATCGACAGGTCCGCGTCGTCCTCGTAGAACATTTCAGCCACGGTGAATCTCTCCTCGTTAGATAGGTGGTGCGAAGGTTATCGGGGCCGCTGCGGGCTCAGGCCGAGCGGTCCACCGGGCGCAGCGTGCGCTCGCTGATCGAACGGGATCCGCGACCGACCGCCACGAGTCCGGACTTGACGAGCTCGGTGACTCCGAACGGCTCCAGGACCTTGAGGAGCGCCTCCAGCTTGTCGTGCGCGCCCGTCGCCTCGATCGTCACCGCATCGGTACTGACGTCGACCACCTTGGCGCGGAACAACTGCACGGTCTCCAGGATGTGCGATCGGGTGTCCAGGTTCGCCTTGACCTTCACCAGCATGATCTCGCGCTGGACTGAGGAGTCCTCCTCGAGTTCGACGATCTTCAGCACGTTGATCAACTTGTTCAGCTGTTTCGTCACCTGCTCCAGTGGTAATCGATCGACATTCACCACGATGGTCATGCGAGACACCTCGGGCATCTCGGTCGGCCCCACCGCGAGGGATTCGATGTTGAACCCGCGCCGGGAGAACAGACTCGCTACGCGAGCGAGGACACCGGGCTTGTCTTCAACCAGGACGGACAGCGTGTGTCGAGTCATCAGTCGTCACTTCCCCACTCGGGAGCCATGGCGCGAGCGACCATGATGTCGTCGTTGCTCGTGCCCGCAGCCACCATCGGCCAAACCATCGCGTCCTTGTGGACTCGGAAGTCGATGACCACGGGGGCGTCGTTGATGCCCATGGCCTTCTCGATGATCGCATCTACCTCGTCGGCACTGGAAGCTTGAAGGCCGTAGCACCCATACGCCTCCGCCAACTTTACGAAGTCGGGGAAGGAGTGGGAGTGCAGATCGGTGTTGGAGTAGCGCTCGTTGTAGAACAGGGTCTGCCACTGCCGGACCATGCCGAGTGAGGAGTTGTTGATCAGCGCCACCTTGATCGGGATGTTGTTGATGGCGCACGTAGCCAGTTCCTGATTGGTCATCTGGAAGCAGCCGTCGCCGTCGATCGCCCACACCGTGGTGTCCGGACGACCGACTTTGGCACCCATCGCCGCAGGGACGGCGTAACCCATCGTGCCCAGGCCACCGGAGTTCAACCAGGTGCCTGGGTTCTCGTATCCGATGAACTGCGCGGCCCACATCTGGTGCTGGCCCACTCCTGCGGTGTAGATCGATTCCGGACCGGAGATCTTGCCCAGCCGCTCGATCACGTACTGGGGCGAGAGCGTGCCGTCGTCGGGGAGGTCGTAACCGAGTGGGTAGGTGTCGCGAAGGCGCGTGAGTTGGCTCCACCAGTCGGAGTAGTCCGCAGTGGTGCCGTCGTTCATCTCGGCCTCGATCGCAGTGATCAACTCCGGGATGACTTCGGCGACGTCCCCCACGATCGGGATGTCCGCCTGGCGGTTCTTCCCGATTTCCGCCGGATCGATGTCGGCGTGGATTATCGCGGCATTCGGCGCGAACGTCGACAACTTCCCGGTGACGCGGTCATCGAAGCGCGCTCCGAGGGTGATGAGCAGATCGGACTTCTGCAAAGCACCGACGGCTGCGACGGTGCCGTGCATTCCGGGCATCCCCAGGTGCTGCGGGTGCGAATCGGGAAAAGCGCCACGAGCCATCAACGTGGTGACCACCGGTATGCCGGTCAATTCTGCGAGCCGACGCAGCGACGGTGCAGCCCCAGCGCGAATGACGCCGCCCCCGACGTAGAGCACCGGCTGCCGGGCGGACAGGATCGCTCGAGCGGCCTCGCGTATCTGCTTGGAGTGCGGGCGGGTCACCGGGTGGTATCCGGGAAGGTCGATATCCGTCGGCCAGACGAATTCGGTGCTCG
>JBMTHB010000078.1:0-6361 GCA_049435845.1 Candidatus Nanopelagicales bacterium
AGGATTGAACTGACGACCTACCGCTTACAAGGCGGTTGCTCTACCACTGAGCTACAGGGGCGTTGCGCACATCGAGAGTGCCTGTGATCGAGGCGGATTCTACCGACGCATGCGAGTGGCTTTGTTCGACGCCTGAGTCACGTCACTACCTTCCGTAGTATCGAGGGGTGATCCGCCGTGGGCACTGAAGTTCTACTCCTGTTGCTGGTGGTTGCCCTGATCGCGGCAAACGCGGTATTCGTCGCGGCCGAGTTCAGCTTCGTGACCGTCGACCGGGCGAGTGTCGAACGTTTGGCGGGCGAGGGCGATCGACGTGCCCGCAGTCTCCTGGCCGGATTGCGGTCGCTGTCCACCCAGATGTCAGGCGCTCAGCTCGGGATCACCGTCACGAGCCTGGTCGTGGGCTTCATCGCCGAGCCGGCTATCGCGGAGTTGTTGATCGGACCCTTGCAGGGGCTGGGTCTACCCGAAGCAGCAGCATTGCCGATCGCGCTCACCTTGGCCTTGATCATCGCCACCGGGTCGCAGGCCATCTTCGGTGAACTCGTACCCAAGAACTGGGCCATCAGCGAACCGATGCGCGTAGGTCGGGCGGTCGCGGGACTGCAACGGGCCTTCACGTCGATCTCCGGCCCACTCTTGCGCGTGCTGCATGGATCGGCGAACTGGATCCTGCACAGGATCGGCGTAGAGCCGCAGGAGGAACTCGCCTCGGCTCGCTCACCGGAGGAGCTGCTGTCCTTGGTGAGCCATTCGGGCACCACCGGAACCTTGGACGAAGCGACCGCGGAGTTGGTCACGCGCTCGATCGAGTTCGGTGAGCGAACTGCCGCGGACGTCATGACTCCGCGCCCACGCGTGGTCTTCGTGGAGACGACCGATACCTGTGCGTCGGTCATGGACCTGGTAGCCGGCACCGGGCACGCACGCTTCCCGGTGGTCGGTGAGAACACCGACGAAGTCGTGGGACTGGCGCACTACAAAAACGTGCTGCCGGTTCCCTACGAAGAACGCGGAACCATGTCCATCTCGACCGTTATGGCCCCGGTTCTCACGGTTCCCGAATCGTTGGAACTCGATCCACTGTTGGAGCTTCTGCGCGCAGCACCGTTGCAGTTGGCCGTCGTGATCGATGAGTACGGCGGGACTGCGGGAGTCGTCACCCTCGAGGATCTAGTCGAGGAGATCGTCGGGGAGATCCGCGACGAGCAGGATCGCCCGCACCATCGCGTCGCGCGCGACCGCGAAGGCGGCTGGACGTTGTCGGGTCTCCTACGGCCGGATGAGGCGAGCGACATCATCGGCGTGGAATTGCCCAGCGGTGAGCAGAACGAGACCCTGGGCGGATTGATCATCGAACGATTGGGTCGGTTGGCAACCGAGGGGGACAGCGTCATCGTCTCCGCCCCCGTCGTCGGTCCGGAAGAGCCCGTGCACCTGGATGTGGTCCTGACGGTCAACCAGATGGACGGCCGGCGCATCGATCGGGTCCGCGTGCGGTTCCTCGAAAGCGAGAACGCAAGTGGCGACGGTCCAGACGGCGCGGAAAGCGACGGTAACTAATGGATTACACCACCGCGATCATCCTGTCGATCCTGCTCCTGGTCGGTAATGCGTTCTTCGTTGGTTCGGAATTCGCGCTCATCTCGGCTCGCAAGACCCAGCTGGAGCCACGCGCTGCATCAGGTTCGCGTGCTGCGAAGACGGCACTGCGGGCAATGAGCAAGGTGTCGTTGATGATGGCCGGTGCCCAGTTCGGCATCACGGTGTGCTCCATCGGCCTGGGCGCGGTTGCCAAGCCGGCGGTGGCGGATGCGGTGGAAGGCCCACTCCTGTCGGTGGGATTGCCGAGTGGTGCCAGCGATGCGATCGCCATCGCCATCTCGCTGGTGATCGTGGTCAGTTTGCACATGGTGCTCGGCGAGATGGTGCCGAAGAACATCGCGATTGCCCGTCCGGAGGGATCGGCGATCTTCCTCGGGCCCTTGCTGTTCGCAGTGGTGAACCTCCTGCGTCCGATCATCTGGACGCTGAATACACTCGCGAATCTGGTGCTGCGACTACTCCGCGTAAAGGTGCGCGATGAAGTGGCAACCACCTTCACGCGTGATGAGGTGGCCGGCTTGATCGAGGAGTCGGCCCGGCACGGATTCCTGGAGGAACGCGAACGGGATCTGCTCACCGGGGCCTTGGACTTCGTGGAAGTGCGGGTGCGAGATATAACACTCCCGCTGCATGACGTTGTAACCGTCGCTTCCAACGTGACACCGCGCGAACTGCAGACTCTGTGTGTCGACACCGGCTACTCACGCTTTCCAGTCGTCGAGGACGGCCGGATGGTGGGCTACGTACATGTCAAGGATCTGGTCTCCCTGCCGGCGCGCAAACTCGATGAGCCGTTGCGTCCGTCGTACATCCGAGACTTCCCCGAAGTGCGCGACACCGACACCTTGAGCAACGTGCTTGCGACCATGCAGCGCCGAGGAGTGCACATGGTGCAGGTCAACGCCGACGGGCGCCAGCACGGGGTCGCGATGCTCGAAGACGTCCTCGAACGAATCGTGGGAGATGTGGTGGCGTGATCGGCTGGTACGTACCCGAGTACCAACCCGGGCTCCCGTGGTGGCCCTTACTAGTGGTGCTCATCGCGCTGGTGATCATCAACGTCATCAACAATCGTGTTGCCCCGCAATCGCACTACCTGCTGTGGGCGTTCGCCGGTTCCGTCGTCTTGATCGCCATCGGTCTGCTCGACGGGAACTCCTGGACCGATATGGGACTCGGTTGGTCGTTCTTCCTGTCCGGATTCATCTGGGCCGGTATTTCGATAGGACTCGTCACCGCTTTCTACGTGGTGGGAAGTGTGTTCCGGCGGACTCGTCAGGCGTTCAAGGACGAGAACATCGGCTCACTGTCGGCCGGTCGCTTGGCGTTCCAGGCGCTCGTGGAAGTGCCATTCGGGACCGTCATGCTCGAGGAGATCGCCTTCCGTGCGGTGCTGTTCTCGATGCTGGCCCGCAGATACGGGGTGGTGTGGGCCTTGGTGATCTCCTCGGTGTTGTTCGGCATCTGGCACGTGCTGCCCAGCATCGGCACGCATGAACGCAATCCCGCCGTGGGTTCGGTCGTCGGTGGTGGTCGCCGCGGCAATGTGCTCGTGGTAACCGGGAGCGTAGTGACAACCACTGTGGCGGGTGTGGTGTTTGCGTTGATGCGCATCGTGTCCGGCAGCGTGATCGCTCCGATGGGATTCCACTGGGCCACCAACGGATTGGGTTACGGATTCAGTTGGGTGATCCTGCGTACCGGCCGGCGACGGAGGTCGTCGTAGTCTCCACTCCGGCACCGGTGGAGGACACGGGACACCACGGGGAGGGGTGAATGACACCGATGGCATTTTGGTCATACGATGGCGATCACCTTCCCCGCGGGGGTATCGACACCTTCCTCCGCGTTGGCACCGAACCCGCACGCGAGCCCGGCCGCGGGCCCACGATCGAACCCCACCAGGGGTTGACGAAAAAGGAGCACCGGATGGATGCTGCCCGCCTCGACCACGAAGCGGCAGGGGAAGGTTTGAGCGAGCGAGATCGCCAGATCCTGGAGTTCGAGCGGCAATGGTGGAAGTACGCCGGCGCCAAGGAGCAGGCCATCCGTGACCTGTTCGACATGAGCTCCACCCGGTACTACCAGATCATCAACACCCTCATCGACGAACCTCAGGCTCTCGCCTTCGATCCCATGCTGGTGAAGCGGTTGCGGCGCATGCGGGCGGCACGTCAGCGCGCGCGATCCGCACGTCGGCTGGGCATCGAGGTGACCGGCCGCTAGCGGTAGGTGCCTGCCCTCCGCACCCCCTTCGCGGCCATCGCGGCCGCGCTTGTTCTCTTCGGATCGCTCGTCTTCGCATCACCGGTGCACGCCGCACCGCGCGACATCGTGGTGTGGGTACCGCAGGGATTCAAGCCCGCTGCGCTCGCAGCGTTTCCCGAGTCGATCGACGGGCATCGCATCCAGGTACGGGTCCGGGACATGTCCAACCTTGCGGAACGGTTGCTGTCCGGCAGCGCACGCAATGCACCGGATCTGATCTTCATCGATTCGGCCACCACCGGACCGCTCGCCGCGGCTGCCCTGTTGCAGCCGATCGATCTGCGCGCTAGCACGCGCCGCACCCTCGGCACCGCCGCTGTCGATGGATTCCGGTACGGATTCAACGTGTACGGCGTCCCCATGCAGACCCAGAACGTGGCGCTGATCACCAACGCCGATCTCGTGCCCGAAGCGCCTCGGACGTTCACCCAACTTCGTCGAGCAGCCATGCGGCTGAAGCGAGATGGCACGGTGCAGATGCCGCTCGCGTTAGGTCAGGAACCCACCGATGCTGCCGCGGACGCGCTGTATCCGCTGTTCTCCGGACTAGGTGGATTCACCTTCGGCACTAACGCCGGAGGGAGCCTCGATCCGACCAAAGTCGGGATTGACAACGCGGCGTTCCAGAAGAATTCCGATCGCATCGACACCTGGAATTCCGGCGGTTTCATCGACTCCGCCATAACGCGAGATCAGGCACGCGAGGCGTTCTTGTCCGGGCAGGCACCGTTTTGGATCGCCTATCCGGAGGACATCGCCGCGCTGACCCAGGTGGGCTTCCGCTACCGCATCACTTCAGTACCTCGGATAGTCACCGGATTCACGCCCTCTCCACTGTTGCGCAGCTACGGATTCGCCGTCACCACCTTCGCCCGGCAACACGGGGTCGCGGAGGTAGCGAGCGCATTGGTCCAGTCTGAGTTGCCCGGAGCCCGCGCCCAGCGCACCTTCGCCGACTCCTCCCCCCTCGTGGGTCTCCCGGCGAACGCGAACGCCGCGGCGACCGTGACGAACCGGCAACTTGTCGCGTTCGGGGCGGCGGCCGCCGATGCCATCGCCTACCCGAATATCGCCCAATGGGGGCCTGCTTCGGTGGCCCTGGTGGGGGCATGGCGGGCCAGCACCCGCGGGGCCGACGCGGATCCGGCGGCCGTCCCGGCCGCAGAGTCCTTCGCCGCGGCTCGGACCGCCGTCCGCCAGGGGGCAGCCGGGGGCCGCTGAGGTGCGGGCCCGGCTCGGTCGGTAGTCCACCTGGGGAGGATTTGCACTCGCAGGGGTCGAGTGCTAACTTTTCCCTTAGCACTCTGCACCTGAGAGTGACAACTTTCCACGCGGACGTTCCGGAGGAACAGACCCCTATGTCAAAGATCATTGCATTCGACGAGGAGGCCCGGCGGTCGCTCGAGCGCGGTATGAACGTGCTCGCCGACGCTGTGAAGGTCACCCTCGGCCCCAAGGGCCGCAACGTCGTCCTCGAGAAGAAGTGGGGCGCCCCCACAATCACCAACGATGGCGTGTCCATCGCTAAGGAGATCGATCTCGAGGATCCCTACGAGAAGATCGGTGCCGAGCTCGTCAAGGAGGTCGCCAAGAAGACCGACGACGTCGCTGGCGACGGCACCACCACCGCAACCGTTCTGGCCCAGGCGCTCGTGCGCGAGGGTCTTCGCAACGTTGCCGCCGGCGCGAACCCGATGGGTCTCAAGCGCGGCATCGAGAAGGCCGTCGACGTCGTCGCCGATGAGCTCCTTTCCATGGCCAAGGACGTCGAGACCAAGGAGCAGATCGCTTCTACTGCGGCCATCTCCGCAGGTGGCGACGCCGAGGTCGGCGAACTCATCGCAGAGGCGATGGACAAAGTCGGCAAGGAAGGCGTCATCACCGTCGAGGAAAGCCAGACCTTCGGCTTGGAGCTCGAGCTCACCGAGGGTATGCGTTTCGACAAGGGCTACATCTCGCCCTACTTCGTCACCGACGCCGAGCGCATGGAGACCGAACTCGAGGATCCGTACGTCCTCATTGTGAACTCCAAGATCTCCGCTGTGAAGGACCTGGTTCCGGTGCTGGAGAAGGTCATGCAGTCCGGCAAGCCGCTGGCGATCATCGCCGAGGACGTCGAGGGTGAAGCCCTCGCCACCCTCGTGGTGAACAAGATCCGCGGCACCTTCCGTTCCGTTGCCGTCAAGGCTCCGGGCTTCGGCGATCGCCGCAAGGCGATGCTGCAGGACATCGCGATCCTGACCGGCGGACAGGTCATCTCCGAAGAGGTGGGCCTGAAGCTGGAGAATGCCACGCTCGACCTGCTCGGTCGCGCCCGTAAGGTCGTCGTCACCAAGGACGAGACCACGATCGTGGAGGGCGCTGGCGACGCGGAGCAGATCCAGGGCCGCGTGAACCAGATTCGCACCGAGATCGACAACTCCGATAGCGACTACGACCGCGAGAAGCTGCAGGAGCGCCTGGCCAAACTGGCCGGTGGTGTTGCAGG
>JBMTHB010000079.1:0-6355 GCA_049435845.1 Candidatus Nanopelagicales bacterium
TGCGACCTCTGGGTTATGAGCCCAGCGAGCTACCGAGCTGCTCCACCCCGCGCTGCTTCCTTCGAAGTCCGCTAAGGATACGTCACGCGATCACGCGGCCTGTTCAGCGGGTACTGCTTCCTCCACTGCCTCATCGACGGGTGGCGGGAGACCTTCACCCACGAGCTGGGCCTCGGCAGCCGCCGCACGATTGAGAGCCTCCGCCAATCGATCCTGGGCTTCGCCGTAGGCACCGAAGTCGCCTTGGGCCAGCGCGGCTTGTCCGTCGGCATAGGCCTGCTGGGCGTCCTGGATGGCGATCGTGAGATCGGTGAGTGGATCACCCGTCGACGGCACCGACGGAACCGGCTCCGGCGGCACATCCTCGGGAATCGGTAACGGCTCTGTGCCGTCCTCGGGAATCAACTCCGGATCTACCGTCGGCGCGGGCGAGGAGCCGAAGACCTGATCGAGCGCTCCGACGAGTGTGTCGTCCAGTGCGACGTTCGCGCCGTAGCCGACAAGGACCTTGCGCAACAGCGGGTAGCCCTCGGACGCTGCCCGGAGGTAGACCGGTTCTACGTACAGCAGACCGTCGTTGAACGGCAGGGACAGCAGGTTGCCGAACTCCACTTCTGATCCACCACGGCGCAGCAGGGACAGCTGCGAGGACACCACAGGATCGGATTCGAAGTTGTTCTGCACCTGTTGCGGCCCCGGAATCGTCGTGTTGGACGGCAACTGCAGGACTCGGATCTTTCCGTAGTCCTCCCCTGGTGCGGAGTTCACCTGCATGAAGGCCGCGAGAGTCTGGCGTCGTTGCGGAGCGAACGTGGTGGTGAGGGAGAAAGCCGGTTCGATCTCACCTGGCATCTGCAAGGTGAGGTAGTACGGCGGCTGGAAGACCTGCGCAGGCGTGACGGTTGGATCGAACGGAACGATCCACACCGCCGTGCCGTTGTAGAAGGTATCCGCGTCGGTCACGTGGTAGCGGGACATGATGAATCGCTGAACCTTGAAAAGGTCCTGTGGGTAGCGCACATGCTGCAGTACCTCATCCGGCATTGCGGACAGTGGCTCCACCACTTCGGGGAATGCCTTCTGCCAGGTTTGCAGCACCGGATCGGCTTCATCCCATGCGTAGAGAGTGACCGAACCCTCGTAGGCATCGACAACGGCCTTGACCGAGTTGCGCATGTAGTTCACCTGATCGCGCGCAATCAAGCCCGCAGCGAAGTTGGCGCCGCTAATCGAATCTGCGGTGGCCTCCGACAGGGACACGCGACTGGAATACGGGAAATCGTTGCTGAGGGTGTAGCCGTCGACTATCCACTTGATCCGGCCATCGATCACGACGGGGTAAGGGTCCTGGTCCAACGTGAGCCAGGGAGCAACCTTGCTCACGCGGGTGCGCGGATCGCGGTCCCACATGATCTGGGAATCGCTATTCACCAGATCTGAGAGCAGGATGTTGGAGTCCTGGAACTTCGTGGCGAACAGCAGCCGTCCGAATAGTGAGCCCATGGAGACACCGCCGCTACCTTCGTAGGTGGTGTTGCGCTGCCCGCTCGGACTTGCGTCATCGGGATAATCCAATTCGATCGAGGGGCTGCCTTCTGGAGCACCCACGATCGAGTACGGCGGGGAGAACTCCCCGAAATAGATGCGGGGCTGCTCGAGGTCGAGAGCTCCGACTGGCGGAATATCACTGGCGAAGAAGTCAGGTGTTCCGTTCGAGAGGGCGGTGTTGTCGTAGGCAGCGACCACTCCATATCCGTGGGTGAATACCGCGACCTCGTTCGTCCAGTTGCGCTGGCCGTCGGGGATGCCGGCCAGATTTATCTCACGGGCAGCGATGACCGCGCCTCGCTGTTGATCATCGAGTGTGTAGCGATCAATATCGAGCCGTGCATTGAATGAGTAGTAACCACGGATCTGCTGCAGCTGGTTGTACGTCGGGGACACGACAGCGGGATCCAAGAGGCGGATGTTGTCCAAAGTTCCCGCGCTCGCCTGCAACACCTCCTCAGACGGTGGTGAGACGGAACCTGCGTACTCGTCGATCTGCGCGTTAGCGATGTTGTACGCATCGCGAGTGGCAATGATGTTGCGCTCGATATACGGCCGCTCACGGACCAGCTCGCTAGGCCTTACTTGGAACTGCTGGACTATGAGCGGGTAAACACCACCGACCACCACCGAGGTCAACACCATCAAACCAAGGCCGATCAGCGGAATGATCCACTGCCTAACGAAGATGTTCACCAAGAACAACAAACCGACGAGTAACGCGACGAAGGTCAGGATGTTCAGCGCGGGCAGGATCGCGTTGACATCGGTGAACTGCAAACCGGTGAAGCCGCCCGCCAGATCGCTGCTCCGAAGCATCAATTCGTAGCGGTCGAGCCAGTAGGCGGCTGCCTTAAGGAACAAGAAGACCGCCAACAGAGCGGACAGCTGCACCTGCGCAGCACGCGTCGCCCGGTCACCCTTCGGCTGAAGACGCAGGCCCCCATACAGGTACTGCACGACCACGACCAACCCGATGGCGATGAACGTGGCCACGAAGGCGTACCCCAGCAGGAAACGAAGGAACGGAAGTTCGAAGGTGTAGAAGGAAGCATCGAGGCCGAACTGCGGGTCGGTGATCCCGAAGGGTGTGGAATTACGCCACTGAAGGAATCGTCCCCACTCACCTGCGGCGGCCAGCCCACCGAAAAGGCCGAAGATGACGGTCAGGGCTAGGGCGATGCGCCCGCGATAGGGCTCGATCGCCTCGCGATAACGCTCGAGGGAGGCCTGTTCGGGAGTGGATCCGGGAAACGCCGGCCGAGTTCGATAGGAGATCAGCAGTGCGAGGAGGACAACCAGGGCAAGGGCTACACCGAAGACCGCGAAGAGGATGCCGCGGGTGACGATTGCGATCGTGTACACCTGCGGCTTGTCGACCGAGGTGAACCACAGCCAGTCGGTGTAGAAGCCGGTGAAGAGCACGAAACTGACCAGGAGCGCCGCGAGCACGCCGATAGTGGGAAGGAGCACTCCCCCGCGTCGTCGCTCTCTGGCCTCCGAGCCCACGCCCCCGTTGGGGAAATTGAAGGTCACCTTGCCAACCTACGACACGACCGAAGGTCAGTCCTGCGCAGGGCAGGTCCGTAGCGTCTCCCCAGCAGTCCAGGCACGGATGGCGTCGATCGCCTCGGTCAATGTCGTCACCGGCACCACGGTCAGACCGTCGGGAATGTGACCTTCCGCTTCGGCGCATTGCCGCTCGGGCAACAAGAACAACTCCGCGCCGGCGTCTCGTGCTCCCGCCAGCTTCTGTCGGATACTGCCTACTCCACCCACGTTTCCTTCGGGGTCGATCGTTCCCGATCCGGCGACGTGACCACCGGCGGTCAGGTCCTCCGGCGTCAACTTGTCGACGATCCCGGTCGCGAACATGAGTCCGGCGCTTGGCCCACCCACGTCCTGCAAAGTGAAGTCGATGTCGAAGTCGGGGGTGAAGAACAGACCGACCGAAACACCCAATTGCGGCAGTTGGGGGTCGTCCGGATTCGGTTCGGAGGCGATCTCGAAGGACACCGTCTCGCCAACACGTTCGACTTCGAAGTCGAACGTACTTCCGATGGGCTTGGACCGAACGATGTCCACCACCTGACCCGGTTCTGTGATGGGCGTTCCGTCGACGGAAACGATCGTGTCCCTGGGTTCGAAGAAGCGTCCTGCGGGGGCGTCGGCGAGCACGGCTGTTGCGACCACCTCGGTCGATACCGGAATCCCCAGATAGCTCAGGGCTGCACCCACCGCATCGGATTCCGAGGTGCTGAACAGTGCCGCCTGCCGCCGCCGGACCTCTTCCCCCGTGACGTCGTCGGGATAGATCAACTCCCGCGGGACCACGGCATCCGCGGTACTGAACCACGCACCGATGGCCTCGACGAACGTAAGACCACCTCGCGGGCCACCGGACTCGCGAGCGGTCGTCATATCCAGATTGCCAGTCACGGGATACGTGGTGGTGCCTTCGATTCGGATGAACGGCTCACCATCAACTTCCCCCAGCACATTGAAGGTGGGTCCTGGGGCCAACTTGACGTACGGAACCGGCAGCGCGATGGCCAGAAGGACCAATGCACCGAGCGCCACGAGGCTGACGATCAGGGTGCGCGTTCTCTCACTCACTCCGCGGAAACGTTGGGCGAGCGAACGCCCCGAGTCGCCTGTCTCGGTCACTTCGCGGCAGGACCGCGGTGGGTTCGCGGAATGGGTCGCTCCATGGCCTCGCGCAGCCGCGCTCGATCGGCCATCGGATCGGTACGGGGATCGGCAATCCGTGAGCGCAGGCTGACCACCGCTATGGCGATAGCCGTAATCGCAATGGGGATCACCCACCACACGAGCGCAGACACGGTCTCGTCCCCTCCCACTGTCATGTCCTGCCAGATCGCAGGCAGGTAATGAGGGTACGACAACCGCCTTGGGCGCTCCGCCTGGGCGGTGGGCCGGGCATACGCGGACGGAGGAGCGCGGCCGTGGGCACGCAACGTGAAGCCCCCGGGTCGCGTAGCGGATGTTCGCCTTCCCCTTGCGCACATCCACCCGTTATCCCGGGGGCTTCGACCCGCAGACGTTAGAGAGGGCGAGGAGTGGTAGTCAAACTATTCGACTGAATTCACGTCGGGGGCTGTGGACATGGGTGAGGAAACCTTGGGTACAAGTCGGCGGCTTGGTGTGGATGGTGCGTGCATCAACCTGTGCACAACGTGAGGATCGACGTGGAGAATCCCGCTCTGACTAGGGGATTCGCAACCCCCAGGGTGTGGATGCAGATTGGTGAACGGTCGGTGACGCACGTTCACCCGATGGTCACCCACGTTGTCGGTTCGGTGAGTGCGCGACGCGCATCGTCGACCAATGCCGTCACCGACGCATCGAGGGCTGGGCTCAACTCCACCAAGTCATCAACGGAAATCCAGCGAAGATCATCGCTCTCACTGCTCATGCGGAACGGGAAGGTACCTTCGACCCGAACCACGTATTGCACATCCCAATGCACACTCACTACGGGCGAGCCGTCCGAAGCGCGGCCGCATGGAACCGGATGTCGATCCAATCGAACGGGCAGCGCCGATACGGCTGCCGTGCCTACACCGCATTCCTCGACCACCTCTCGTACGGCGCCCTCACGCAGGGAAGGGTCCTTGAACTCGAGATGGCCGCCCAGCTGCAACCACCGACCGACTTTGGGATGCAAGGTCAACAACACCGACTCAGACCGTGCATCGATGACTAGCGCACTGGCTGTGATGTGACCCACCGCGTTGGTACGCCACATGCAATCGTCGTGAGCGTGGACGAACTCACGATACTCCTGCGCGAGCTGCACTTGGACGGGATCACGGTGCTCGAATCGGCTCAGTGTGGACTGGATGTCCGAGCGCAGATCCATGAATCAACGAATCTAGTCAGATTCGTCCGCTGCACCGCCATCGCCGGGAAGACCTTCGAGCGTGTCGGGTATCGACCCGCTCGATTGCGCGAATCCCAAAGGATCGTCGAGGTCCTCCGGCCCGGGCAACAGGTCCGGGTGGGCCCATAGGGCGTCACGGGCGTCGGCGCCGCGCTGTGACCTGATGGCCGCGAACACGGTATGCGCATCGCGAAGTCGACGAGGACGCAACTCCATTCCGACGAGGGAAGCGAATGTCCGTTCCGCAGGTCCGCCCGCTGCACGCCTGCGACGGGTGGCTTCGACGAGACCGGCGAGTGACGGAAGTCGGTCTGCGGCCGCGTTCTGGACTACGTCGTCGACCCAGCCCTCGATGCAGGCCAGGAGTGTCTCCAGCCGCGCCACTGCGGCCTTCTGTTCCGGGGTGTCCTCCGGACTGAGCACGCCGCTGGAAAGAACCTGCTGCAAAGCGGTGGGGTCGGTCAGGTCGATGTCACCGATGGAGTCGTTGAGTTGATCCATGTCGACGCGCATGTACCGGGCGTACTGCTCCACAGAACCGATCACGCGTGCGGCCAACCAGGGAACATGCACGAACAGCCTCTGGTGCGCGGATTCGCGCAAGGCGATGAACATCATCGCGTCCGAAATGGACACCTCGAGTCCTTGAGCGAACTCGGTGACGTTGGTCGGCACGAGCGCGGTCTGGGGCGGTTCGGTCAGAGGTATACCGACGTCCGACGCAGACAAAACCTGACCGGCGAGACCGGCGAGGGCCTGCCCGACCTGCATGGAGAAGGCGGCTGCCCCTAGTTGACGCACCATGCCCAACATCGGCTGGATCATCTGCATGAACTCCGGGGGCACTCCTTCGGGGAGGAATTGTCGAAGTTGCTCCGGAAGTGCGTCGGTGGAGATCTGATT
>JBMTHB010000080.1:0-6341 GCA_049435845.1 Candidatus Nanopelagicales bacterium
GGGGGGGGCCGCGGTGCGAGCCGGACACGACGCGGTGATCCCGGTCATCGCGGTCACCGACACCATCAAGACGATCGCCGACGACGGCACCATCCTTGGCACACCGCCCCGAGATCGGCTGCGCGCAACGCAGACACCGCAGGGTTTCCGCCGGGATGTACTGCAACGAGCTCACGCCGAAGTCGACGCACCTGTCACCGACGACGCCGGCATGGTCGAGTCCCTGGGCATCGCTGTGCACGCAGTCGATGGGCACGAGGAAGCATTCAAGGTCACCCGACCGCTCGATTTTCTGCTGGCTGAGTCGGTGCTCGCCAAGCGGAGGGTGCGGTGAGCGATCTTCGTATTGGCATCGGCACCGATGTCCATGCCTTCGAATCTTCGCGCGCGTTGTGGTTGGCCGGACTGCTGTGGAGTGAGCGCGACGGTCTCGCCGGGCACTCCGACGCCGATGTCGCTGCCCACGCCATCTGCGATGCGGTGCTGTCCGCGAGCGGACTTGGCGATCTGGGATCCCTCGTCGGCACTGATGATCCGCAGTGGGTCGACGCATCCGGTGTCAGCCTGATCGCGCATGTGGCCCAGACGGTCAGATCCTCCGGCATCCGGATCGTGAACGCTTCGGTTCAAGTGATCGGTAATCGGCCGCGTATCGGCACCCGTCGCGCTCAAGCCCAAGATGTACTTTCCGCCGCGCTCGGTGCCCCGGTCAGTGTCTCGGGCACCACCACCGACGGTCTTGGACTCACTGGCCGAGGCGAAGGCGTCGCGGCCGTCGCGACCGCCCTAGTCGAAATCCCAGCCAAGTCGTAGATTGCTCACACATCCCACCAAGGAGCATCCGTGAAGAAGATCGCCGCCACCGTCGCCACCGTCGCACTCATCGGAGTGGGCATCGCCACTCCTGCGCATGCCTACGATCGTGACTTATATGCCTACGCCGTCAGTCACATGATCGGCCACGAGGATGTTCCGGCCTCACTGAATGTCAAGAAGGGCGCGAATTTCGGCGCATTCCCGCAAACGGGCAAGAACTTTCTCTGCGGTGATGAGACAAAGCAGGTTGAGTACACCGGTGGCGACCTTCAATTCACCATGTCCTACGACGGGCGCAAGGGACCCTCCGGGATCAACGTCCTGATCTCTCAATACGGCTCGGCGCAGCGGGCAATCAAGGCTTTCGACGAATTGAAGAAGAGTTTGGGTCAATGCGCCGGTCCAGCAAACGGGCAGCAGACCTACGACGACGGTTCCACCGACACCTGGGCGCGGCTCACCACGACCGGCAAGGTTCCCCTCGTCACGGTGGTGGGTGTGCAGTCCGTCTTCTTGAACGAGAACTACGAAGACGTCACCACAGGTGAGTATCCGAACCGGTACACGAGCGACAACTACAGCGTGTACACGCTTGTTAACGACGTCATCATCAACACCAGTCGGTACACCGGGTCGGAGATCAACATGTCGGCCAAGGATCGTCGCGCGGTCAACCAGGTGGCCTTCAACGCCGTGACGCGCTGGGTCGACTGATCCGACCAGAAGTAGAGCGTCGTTAGTGTCTGACCGTGGCTGAAACGTTGCGGCTCCACGACACCGCCTCGCGCTCCGTCCGTGACTTCGTCCCGATCGAAGACGGTCGGGTGGGCATGTACGTATGTGGCGCCACCGTGCAGGGGCCGCCACATGTCGGTCACATCCGTAGTGGGGTCGCGTTCGACATAGTGCGTCGCTGGCTGATCGCACGCGGATACGACGTCACATATATCCGCAACGTCACCGACATAGACGACAAGATCCTTGCCAATGGTGAGAAGGAAGGTGTGCCGTACTGGGTAGTGGCGATGCGTAACGAACGCGCCTTCACGTGGGCGTATGACACGCTCGGCTGCCTTCCTCCTACGTACGAGCCACGCGCCACCGGTCACATCCCGGAGATGGTGCAGTTGATGCAGCGGCTCATCGATACCGGCATCGGGTACGCCGCTGGCGGCGACGTCTACTTCGACGTTCGTTCCTATCCGGAGTACGGCGCCCTCAGCGGCCAACGAATCGACGACATGCTGCCCGCCGGTGATGCAGAGGACCGCGCGAAGAAGGATCCGCGGGACTTCGCGATGTGGAAGGGAGCCAAGCCCGGTGAACCGGCGTGGGATACGCCTTGGGGAGCGGGGCGACCTGGCTGGCACATCGAGTGCTCGGCGATGGCGAACAAGTACCTGGGCGGCAGTTTCGATATCCACGGTGGTGGGTTGGATCTGGTGTTCCCGCATCACGAGAACGAGATCGCGCAATCCAAGAGTGCCGGCGACGGTTTTGCAAACTACTGGCTGCACAACGCGTGGGTCACCACCGCCGGCGAGAAGATGAGCAAGTCCCTCGGGAACTCGTTACTGGTCTCCGAAGTCGTGCAACGCGTCCGTCCGATCGAACTGCGCTACTACCTCGTCGGCGCCCACTATCGATCCATGCTCGAATTCTCCGATGAGATGGTCACCGACGCCGGACAGGGATTTCGGAGGATCGAAGGATTCCTCGCCCGTGCGATGGATGCGCTCGGGCTCACAACAGTGGACGTCGATCCGAATGCGCGTCCCCAAGCCTTCGACGCTGCGATGGACGACGACATCAATACCCCGCAGGCTCTGGCCGTCATCCACGGCACGGTGCGTGACGGCAATGCCGCCCTGGCATCGGGTGACATGGAGTCGGTGCGGAATGCGCTGGAGTCCACGATCGCAATGCTCGACGTGCTCGGCCTCAACCCAGCGGACTGGGAAGCCAGCGGATCCGATGAGCTCCTGACCGATGCCGTAGATGGCCTGGTGCGGGTCGCACTCGAGCAGCGGCAGGCTGCGCGGGAACGCAAGGACTTCGCCGCCGCGGATGCGATCCGTGATCGCCTGACCGCGATGGGTATCGCCATCGAGGACACCCCCGACGGCCCACGCTGGTCATTGCTGCGAGCCGGCGACGATGGCCGGTAACTCCCAGCGCCGCGGCGCGATGCGCAAGGGTGCGAAGAAGAAGGGTGCGTCCGTCGGATCCGGTGGCCAACGCAAGGCCGGACTCGAGGGCAAGGGCCCGACCCCCAAGGCGACTGATCGAGCGCATCACCCAGCTGCGAAGAAAGCCAAGCGCCTGGCCAAGCAGTCCCCTCGCAGTCGGGACGCGAGCAAGTCGGCAAGCAAGGCGGCAAGCAAGTCGGGAAGCAATCCGACCGGCGATGTGGTGATTGGACGGAATTCGGTCCGCGAGGCGCTGCGCGCTCGGATCCCGGCGACCGCGCTCTATCTACAGGTTCGGGCCGACCCCGATGACCGGTGGCGCGAATGCATCGCCTTGGCACGCGACCAGGGGATCCCGATCTTCGAGGGCTCGCGTAGCGACCTCGATGCGCTCGCGCACCTGGGCCTGCATCAGGGGCTAGTGCTCGCTGTTCCTGAGTACGAGTATGCGCACCTCGACGATGTCGCCACCGGCAATCTGCTGGTCATGCTGGACGGCATCACCGATACCCACAACGTGGGTGCGATCGCACGATCGGCTGCTGCTTTCGATGCGTCGGGACTCGTGCTTCCCTCGCGTCGATCCGCCGGTATCACCGCCTCGGCATGGAAGGCGTCGGCCGGTGCACTATCGCGCCTACCGGTGGCGCGGGTCACCAACCTGCGCGCAGCCCTGGAAACCTTGCACGAGAAGGGTTGGATGTCGATCGGGCTGGATGCTGAGGCCGAACTGTCCTTCGACGAGATCGATCAGGACGTCATCACCGACAAGTTGGTCATCGTTATCGGTTCTGAAGGGGAGGGCATTTCGCACCTGGTTTCCCAGACCTGTGACTTCCTGGTGTCCATTCCGATGGTGCATCAGCAGGAATCGCTGAATGCGAGCGTTGCCGCTGGAATCGCTTTGAGCTCAGTATTCAGCCGACGTTAGTCATCGGCGCGGGCGACTTCCGATCGCACCATTGCGCGAATGCCGGGAACACCAGAACCGATAACGCCCCAGCGCCGACCATGGCGGCGGCCCCTGCTTCGGTCATCAGACCCAGTTCCACGTGGATCGTGGTGACTGCCACGATGATCGGTAGTCCGGTGGCCACCAAGGAGGCGAATCGTGCCCGTTGCCAGGGATCGGGTATCGCCGAGCGGTAGAGCACGAACTGAGGTAGGCCGCGCACCACCGCCAAAAGGATGAAGAAGACGAACATCGGCAGCGGGTTGGCGATGATCGATTGCACATCGAGCCGGGCGCCCGACACCACGAAGAACAGCGGGATGAAGAATCCGAACGCGATTGCCTCGATCCGCATCTCCACTGCCGATTCCTTGCTGTGCGGCACGTATCGGCGCACGATGATGCCTGCGATGAATGCGCCGAGCACGACGTCGTATCCGAATTGGCCCGCTAACGCAAGCAGTCCGATCAGCATCAGCATCGCCAGTCGAACGCCGGTCTGCGAACTCGAGCGGTGCCCACTTTCGATGAGTTGCGCCACCTTGTCGTTCATGAGCCTGCGCGGAATCACACCGAGGATAAGCGCGATCAGGCCGAAGACCAGCAATGTCGCCAAGGCTACGAAGGAGTTCTGGGTGCCCAGGAGGACCGAGATGGCGATCAGCGGCGCGAGTTCACCGACAGCCCCAGCTCCCATGAAGAAGCGGCCGAGTGAAGTCTGCAAGGCCCCGCTGTCGCGTAGTTGCGGAAGCAAGGTCCCCAACGCCGTGGACGTCAAGGCGACGGCGACCGCCAGGTAGTCCTGGACTAGTCCGGTGAGGACCAGCAGCCCGACCAGCAGCAGCGCCAGAGCCATGGACACCACCCAGCCGGAGATGGCCAGTTTGCCGCTGGTGCCGCGCAACACACGACCTTCTAGCTCCAGGCCGGCAAGGAAAAACAACATGCCCAGGCCGAGTTCAGCGAGCAGATCAATCGCGGCGTCTATCTGGATCAAGCCGAGTGCCTGCGGCCCGAAGAGGATGCCGAGTCCGATGAGCAGCACCGCGCCGGCAACCTTGATCCTTGTTAGGGCGATGATGAAAGGCACCACCGCGGAAATGACACCGATGACGAGCAGGCTGAGGATTTCGTTTTCGATGTCCACGTGTTCAACCTAGGGGCTAGGCACCTTCTGTGGGAACGATGATGCGTAATTCCTCCGTCGGTTCGCCCGGCTCACCACTACGAGCCCCGATCACACTGCGCTCGTCGGGTTTCGCGACGAGCACGGTGTCCACGTAGCTGCGCACCGCGTCGGGGAATGGGACGCTTCGCCCGGCTCGTTCGGACATGAACCACCGATGTTCGAGGATCTCGTGGAAGATCTGCGCTGGTTCCATTCGTGACCGCAGGTGAGCGGGTACTTCGGCCATGGCCCCTTCGAACCGCTCCGACACCCATTGGTGAGCTGCGAGTTCCTCGTCCTCCGGCCCCAAGCCGATCTTCACACGATAGGAGTCCAGATCGTTCAACAGACGGCGGGCCTGATTCTCCTCGACATCCAGACCGGTCAGTCGGATCAATCGCCGGGAGTGGTGACCGGCGTCGACCACCTTGGGTTGGACGGTGAGGTGCTCGCCGTCTTCGGCCGCCACAACTTGCAGTTCGCCGAAATCGAAGCCGAGTTCGTTGAGTCGCCGGATGCGAGCCTCGAGCGGGTACCTGTCCTCGCGGGAGAACACGATCGGACTGGTGATCTCCTGCCAGAGGGTGTCATAACGGGTGCGCAGGCTCACGCCGATCACGATCGGATCAAGATCCTTCTGCAGTTTGTCTCCGGCTTGCAGATCCATCAGCTCCCCGGCCACATTCGTGGCAGCCGTCTCCAGGTCGTAGGCACGCTGTCCGTCGGTCAGCGTGCCATGCAACTCACCGGTCTCAGCGTCGACGAGGTAGGCGGCGAATGCCCCGGCGTCACGCCGAAAGAGTGTGTTGGACAGCGAGCAGTCGTTCCAGGAGAAGCCGGTGAGATGCAGTTCGACCAGTAGTACGGCGAGCGCGTCGAGCAATCGGTCTGCAGTCTCGGCGCGCAGTGTCGAAGAGAACAAGGCGCGATAAGGAAGTGAGTATTGAAGATGACGGGTGAGCAATGCGGCCGGAAGTTCATCGCCGTCTAGATGCATCCGGTCGCGTACTACAGCCACGGGTTCGACGGATGGCACATTCCGCTTGTTGAGTTCGGTCAGTAATCGGTACTCGCGCTCGGCGAGTTCCCATTCCACTTCCTTGATCGCGTACACGATCCCGTCAAGGCGAACGAAACGCACGATGTGCCGGGAGATGCCGCGTGGCAGCGCGACCACCACGTCCTCAGGCCACTGCTCGAGTGGCAGATCCCAGGG
>JBMTHB010000081.1:0-6330 GCA_049435845.1 Candidatus Nanopelagicales bacterium
CGTCAGCACCGAACAGGGCAGCGATCCGACCTTCCATCCTGGTCGCTGCGCGCAGTTCACGATCGCCGGAGAGGTGATCGGCTATGCCGGGGAGTTGCATCCAGGTGCGCTAGAAGCACTCGGGCTGCCTGCGCGAGCGTGTGCCATGGAACTCGACGTCACTGCGTTGATCGATGCGAGCCCCACGATTCGCTCGGCACCGGACTTCTCGACGCACCCGGTGGCCAAGGAGGACATTGCGCTCGTGGTGAGCGATGACGTCACGGTCGACCAGGTTCGAGCGGCGATCATCGATGGCGCAGGGGAGTTGCTCGAGGACGTGGCGCTCTTCGACGTCTACACCGGCGACCAGGTACCGAAAGGTCACAAGTCGCTTGCCTTCGCGTTGCGCTTCCGCGCGCCCGATCGCACCCTGACCGCTGAGGAGATCGCCGCCGCACGTCAGAGCGCGATCCAAGCGGCCGGGCAACTCGGCGCGCAGTTGCGCTAGGCGCGGACCGACACCCCGAGGGACACCAGCAGTTCCTCCACCCGGCCCTTGATCTCGTCGCGAATCGGGCGAACGGACGCGACATCCAGGCCTTGCGGATCCTCCAGCACCCAGTCTTCGTAGCGCTTGCCCGGGAAGATGGGGCACGCGTCTCCGCAGCCCATGGTGATCACTGCATCGGCTGCGCGCACGATCTCATCGGTCCACGGCTTGGGGAACTCCTCGGTGATATCGATGCCCACCTCTGCCATGGCCTCGATCGCGGCCGGGTTCACCTGACTGCTGGGTTCGGAGCCACCCGACCAGGCGACGGCGCGGTCGCCGGCCAATGCCTTGAACCAACCCATGGCCATCTGGCTGCGGCCAGCGTTGTGCACGCACAGGAACAACACGGTGGGCCGGGTGTCGTCACTCTTGCCCTCCACCCTGGCCAGCGCATTGAGCCGTTGCCGGGCGAACTTCTCGGCCAGCAGCGGCAGCCAGGTGAGAACGGTGGAACGGGTAGCGAACTCGTTGTACGACGAATACAGGAACCGCTCGATGGTCTCCTCGTTGAACGTGCCGTCGAATTGCTTCTGCAGTCGTGATGCCGCGTTGCGCAGCGCCATCTTCTGTTCCAATCCCAGATCGGGCTCTGATGGATCGTCGATCATCCCTGCTCCTTTTCCGCGTGCTGTGTTAGCGCTAGACCAAGACGGTCGATACGCTCGGTGATGTCGCTGAAGGCGGATTCGAAATCCGCCATGTCACCCGACCGAGCTGGATCGGGGATAGACCAATGCAGCCGATGCGGGTGCGCTGGAGCGGATGCGTTCGCTGCGTCGCAGACCGTCACGAGCAGATCGGATTGCTGCAATACCTGATCGAGGGCGACCGGAGCGGTCTGCAGAAGTTCTAGCTGGTGCCGGCGCGCTGTTCGCAAGGTGGTCGGATGGATACGCGTGCCCGGCTCGGTGCCCCCCGCAGCGGTGGGAAGGCGTGTGCGCCGAGACCACACGGCCGATGCCAGCACCGATCGCGCCGAATTGTGGGTGCAGGCGAACACCACTCGCGAGCGTCCAGCGCCCACCTGCGCTCGCAGCCATCCGGCATCCAGGAACTGGAATGCGGCGTGCTGCAACCGAACGAACCGCTGTCGTCGATCGTGCTCGGACACCGACCGAGCGATCAGTTCCGCATCCTCCAGGGTCTTCAAGTGATGGGAGAGCAGGGGCATCGGGATGTCGAGCAGGGCCGAGAGTTCCTTCGGGCTGCGATCCCCGAGGGCAACGTGGTGCAGGAGGGCAAGTCGGTGCGGGTCCGCCAGCACCCCATGCAATCGTGCGCGATCGACCCACTCCACTACCCCAGTCTTCCCGCCTAGCCAGAGTATTTCAATCTTGATTGAATGAACGTTCCGTGAACGCCCTGAGATCTCTTATGTGAGTATGCGTATACTCTCCGCCCATGACCTCCGTGGCCGTCGCCGGCGCCTCCGGCTATGCCGGCGGTGAGCTGCTGCGCTACCTCGCCCAGCACCCGCACTTCGACGTGACGGCTGCGTGTGCGGCTGGTCGAGCGGGGGAGACTCTCGCGGCTGTCCACCCGCAGTTCGCGGGAACGGCATGGGCGAACCTGGTGCTCGATGAGACCACCGTCGACATGCTCGGTCAGGCGGATCTGGTCTTCTTGGCACTGCCGCACGGGGAGTCGGCGGCACTGGCCGCGAAGCTGCCCGCAGTCGCGATGATCGTCGACCTCGGCGCGGACTACCGACTCACCAGTGCCGATGCTTGGGGTGCTTTCTATAGCGGTGAGCATGCCGGGTCGTGGACCTACGGCCTACACGAACTGCCTGGAGCGCGCCAGCGCATCGCCGGTAGCACGAAGGTTGCCAATCCCGGTTGCTACCCGACGTCGGTAGCTCTCGCACTCACCCCGTTGGCCCAGGCAGGAGCCATCGCACCGACCGACATCGTGGTGGTCGCAGCCTCAGGAACCTCCGGTGCCGGACGAAAGGCCAGCGACGGCCTCCTCGCCACGAACATCATGGGATCGATGTCCGCATACAAGGTGGGCGGCGTACATCAGCACACGCCTGAGATGGAGCAGTCCATCGCCACGGCAGGTGGGTGGGACATCAGGGATGTCCAACTGTCCTTCACCCCGATGCTGGCACCTATGCCGCGCGGCATCGTGGCGACCTGCACGGCGCGGCTCACGGGAAACGCAGACGTGCGCGGCATCCTCGCCGAGGCGTACGCCGAAGAACAATTCGTGACGCTGCTACCCGAAGGACAGTGGCCGCACACGGGATCGGTGAACGGCACCAACAGTGCGCAACTCCAAGTGGCGGTCGATCAGCACACCGGCCGGGTAATCGTGGTGTCGGTCATCGACAACCTCGGCAAGGGTGCTGCAGGTCAAGCCATCCAGAACGCCAACCTCATGCTGGGCCTGGACGAGGGCGCCGGACTGGACGTGATCGGGATCGCGCCGTGAGCGTCACTGCTGCGCAAGGTTTTCGTGCCATCGGGCTGGCTGCGGGCATCAAGGCCTCCGGAAAGCCGGACATCGCGGTGATCGTCAACGACGGCCCGAAGGACTCCGCAGCCGCGGTCTTCACCAGCAACCGATTTCCCGCTGCCCCGGTCACGTGGTCGAGGCAGGCCGTATCCGATGGCAGCGCCCGCGCCGTGATCGTGAACTCCGGCGGAGCGAATGCGTGCACTGGGCCCCAAGGTTTCGCCGATGCGCACGAGATGGCTGAACTCACCGCCGCGGCGCTGCAGTGTGCAGGCGCGGACATCGGGCCAGGTGACGTGCTCGTGTGCTCCACCGGTCTGATCGGTGAGCTGCTGCCGATGGAAAAGGTGCGCTCCGGTATCGACGCGGTCGTAGCGAAAGCCGAAACCGACGGAGGCCGGGCTGCAGCCGAGGCAATCATGACCACCGACACGCTGCCGAAGATGTCTGTGCGCACCGGCAACGGCTACACGATCGGCGGTATGGCCAAGGGCGCGGGGATGCTCGCGCCCGGGCTTGCCACGATGCTCGTGTTCATCACCACGGATGCAGAAGTCCAAGCCGGTGATCTTGATCTCGCCTTGCGTCGCGCCACATCGAAGACCTTCGATCGGATCGACTCCGATGGCTGCATGTCCACCAACGACACCGTGATCGCCATGGCCAACGGCGCATCCGGCACCACACCTGACCCAACCGAATTCACCGCCGTCCTCACCTACGTGTGCGCGGATCTGGCGCGGCAGTTGATCGCCGATGCCGAGGGAGCGTCCAAGGACATCGCCATCACCGTGCATACGGCCGCGAGCGAGGACGACGCCGTCGAGGCCGGACGTGCGATCGCGCGTAGCAATCTGCTCAAGTGCGCGATCCACGGGGAGGATCCGAACTGGGGCCGGGTGCTTTCGGCCTTGGGCACCACTGCAGCGGCATTCGAATCCGATCAGGTCGACGTGGTGATCAATGATGTGATGGTCTGTCGCGGCGGGGGAGTGGGCGAGGACCGCACGTTGGTCGATATGTCCGCACGGGATGTCCACATCGATGTCTTCTTGAATGCCGGCACCGCCGAAGCAACTGTGTGGACCAACGACCTCACCGCCGATTATGTCCACGAGAACTCGGCGTACTCGACATGAGCGGGCCCGTGGTGGTGGTCAAGTACGGCGGTAACGCCATGACGGACGCCGCCCTTCAAGCATCGTTCGCAGCCGATGTCATCCGGCTCGCCGAGCAGGGGTTCAGGCCGGTCGTCACGCACGGTGGTGGTCCACAGATCAGCGCAATGCTCGATCGACTGGCGATCGAATCGGAGTTCCGCGGCGGTCTGCGGGTAACCACTCCCGAGGCCATGGATGTGGTGGCCATGGTCCTGATCGGTCAGGTGCAGCGCGAGTTGGTGGGATTGATCAATGCGCACGGTCCGCTGGCTGTCGGCATCTCGGGCGAGGACGCCTCGACGTTCACCGCCGAGCGTCGCACTGCCACTGTCGATGGGACCCAGGTGGATATCGGCCAGGTCGGTGACGTCACGCAGGTACGCACAGAGCTGGTCATGACGCTGCTGGAAGCCGGCTACATCCCGGTCGTCTCGAGTGTGGCGCGTGGCTTGGATGGACTGTCCTACAACGTCAACGCGGACAGCGCGGCCGCGGCCCTAGCCATCGCGCTGCAGGCCGACCAGCTGACCATGCTTACCGACGTCGAGGGCGTGTATGCGGATTGGCCGAATAGGGATTCGCTCATCCACCACCTCGATGCTGCGCGACTACGCGAACTGTTACCGGCATTGGAGTCGGGCATGGTGCCGAAGATGGAAGCCTGCCTGCGTGCTGTCGAAGGCGGGGTGCCGCAGGCCCGGGTGATCGACGGCCGCGTTCCCGGAGCACTGCTCGCATCCATTGCGGATCCGGATCTCGGCACCGTCGTGACGATGGAAACCTCATGACCTGGCAGGAGCGCTGGTCCGTGGCGATGATGTCCAACTACGGTGCACCGCACGTCATGCTCACCCGCGGCAAGGGCTCGCGGGTCTGGGATGACCGTGGCAACGAATACATCGACTTGATCGCCGGCATCGCAGTCAACGCGCTCGGTCATGGCGATCCACGGATTACCGCCGCGGTCACCGAGCAACTCGGCACTTTGGGCCACGTCAGCAACCTGTACGCATCCGAACCCGGACTGGACCTGGCGGAGAAACTCATCGAACTCACTGGCGCACCCAACGCGCGGGTGTTCTTCTGCAACTCCGGCGCCGAGGCGAACGAGGCCGCATTCAAGATGACGCGGCTGACCGGCCGCACGAAGGTCGTGGTGGCCGAGGGGTCGTTCCACGGCCGCACCATGGGATCCCTCGCCCTCACCGCGCAGCTGGGCAAGGCCGACCCGTTCCGTCCGCTGCCCGGCGAGGTCATCACGGTTCCCTTCGGCGACGTTGAAGCACTAGCAGCAGTGGTCGATCACAGCACCGCAGCGGTGTTCCTCGAACCGATCCAAGGCGAAGGCGGCGTGATCGTTCCGCCTCCGGGGTATCTGCAGCACGCACGGCAGATAACGCATGCCGCCGGTGCGCTGCTGGTTCTCGATGAGGTGCAGACCGGTGTCGGCCGAACGGGGAAGTGGTTCGCCTACCAGTGGGAGGGCATCACCCCCGACGTCATCACCCTCGCGAAGGGGCTGGCCGGTGGTATTCCGATCGGCGCGGTGATCGGCATCGGCGATGCGGCCACGCTCTTCCAACCTGGCATGCACGGCTCCACCTTCGGTGGCAATCCGATCAGCGCGCGCGCCGCGCTGGCGGTGATCGACGCGATCGAGCAGGACCAACTCCACGAGCGGGTGATGGCGGCGGGGGAAAGACTCGCCCAGCAGGTCATGGAAGCGGCAGGTGACCGCGTCACCGAGGTTCGTGGAAGAGGGCTGCTGCGCGCCGCGGTACTAGCGAATTTGACCTCGGCGGACGTAGAACGTGCCCTCCGGAGCAACGGCGTTCTCGCCAACCCCGTCTCGCCCACCGCGATCCGGATGGCACCAGCTCTCACCATCACCGACACGGACATCGACGACGCCGCCATCGCCTGGTCCATCGCGCTGGCCAGCCTCGAACCGGTGGGCACGCCATGAGTACGCGTACGGTTCCGGAGTCGGTCACCGCACGGCGGGCACGTATCGCTTCGCTCATCTGCGAGCGCGCAGTGCGATCCCAGGAGGACCTCGGTCGGTTCCTTGCCGAAGACGGCATCGTCGTAACCCAAGCCACGCTGTCACGAGATCTCGATGCCATCGGTGCGGTGAAGAGGGCCGACACTGGCGGGGGCACCCGCTACCTGGTG
>JBMTHB010000082.1:0-6222 GCA_049435845.1 Candidatus Nanopelagicales bacterium
GATGAGCTTTGGACTCCTGGTGACCCTGGTGTGGATCTACCTGGAGTTCCTGCGTATGTTCGCGATCCTCTCAGGTCGCAACTAGTCAGGGCAGCGACCGACGTAGCTCGGTCAATATTTGCGCAACGGCGGCGTCACTCGACGCCGCCGTTCGCTTGTCCAGGTAGTCATGCACCGTCACGAGTACTTGAGCGGCCAACGCCGTCGGGCCGAGTGAAGGCATGGTGGCGTCGCTCGGACGATCGGGGTCGGGGGTCAACATCACGATGCCCTCGGCAGCGATACGCACCATCTCGATGACGTCCTGCGACACCTTGCTCAGTGGCATCGTTTCAAGCCGAGTGATGACTCGGCTTGCTTCCCGGTCGATCGGATCGACGCCCGGCTCCGTGGGCATGGCGTCACCCTAGGCGCCTAGGCTTGCCGAATGCAGTACGCGGAGTCCGTCATCGAGCTGATCGGCAACACACCCTTGGTGCGCTTGACCAAGGTGACGCAGGGAGTGGTACCCGATCCGGGCCCGCTCGTGCTCGCCAAAGTCGAATACGTGAACCCGGGGGGCTCGGTCAAGGATCGCATCGCGGTGCGAATGATCGACGCCGCCGAGAAGGAGGGTCTACTCAAGCCGGGTGGCACCATCGTGGAGCCCACGAGCGGAAATACCGGCGTCGGCCTTGCCATGGTCGCGCAGCAGCGCGGCTACCGCTGCATATTCGTCTGCCCGGACAAGGTGAGCGAGGACAAGCGCAACGTCCTGCGTGCGTACGGTGCGGAAGTGGTTGTCTGCCCCACCGCGGTCGACCCGGAGGACCCACGCTCCTACTACTCGGTGAGCGATCGACTGGCGCGCGAGACTCCCGGGGGATGGAAGCCGGATCAGTACTCGAATCCGAACAATCCTCGCTCGCACTACGAGGTCACGGGTCCGGAGATCTGGGCCCAGACCGACGGGCGCATCACCCATTTCGTTGCCGGTGTGGGCACCGGGGGCACCATCAGCGGCACCGGACGGTTCCTCAAGGAAGTCAGTGACGGCGCTGTTCGCATCATCGGTGCGGATCCGGAAGGGTCGGTCTACTCCGGTGGCACCGGGCGCCCCTACCTCGTCGAGGGCGTGGGCGAGGATTTCTGGCCCACCACCTACGACCAGGGAATCTGTGATGAGGTGATCGCCGTCTCGGATGCCGAGTCCTTCGAGATGACCCGTCGACTGGCACGCGAGGAGGGACTGCTCGTCGGCGGCTCATGCGGTATGGCGGTCGTCGCCGCGTTACGAGTGGCAAGCAACGCGTCCCCCGACGACGTCATCGTCGTGCTGCTACCGGATTCGGGGCGCGGCTACCTCAGCAAGGTGTTCAACGACGAATGGCTCGCGTCCTACGGCTTCCTGCCACCGCGCACCGACCACACCGTGGGCGACGTGCTGCGAGGCAAGTCGAGCGAACTGCCATCGTTCGTGCACACCCATCCGACCGAATCGGTCGCTGATGCGATCGCGATCCTGCGTGAGTACGGGGTATCGCAGATTCCGGTCGTTCGTGCAGAGCCGCCGGTCATGGCAGCGGAGATCGTGGGTTCAGTGGTCGAGCGCGATCTGCTCGACGAGTTGTTCACCGGCAAGGCGAAACTCGCCGATACCGTCGACTCGCACATGTCGGCACCGCTTCCCATCGTCGGGGCGAGTGAGTCCGTGCAGGCGGCTATCGATGCGTTGCAAAACGACGACGGTGTGGTGGTGATCGAGGACGGACGCCCGATCGGCGTGCTGACCCGTCAGGACGTGTTGGGCTACCTAGCCGACTGAGACGGTGGGCAGCGACAGGCCGGTGTTCGCGTGACACCGGTATCCGTTCGGCACCTTGTACAGGTACTGCTGGTGGTAGTCCTCGGCCGGGAAGTAGATGTGCTCGCTTGCAGGTGAGATCTCGGTTGTGATGTCTGGATACCCCCGAGCTGCGATCACCTCCGCGTAGGCAGCGCGGGTTGCTTCGGCGAGCTCTCGCTGGGCGTCGGTTGTGTAGAAGATCGCGCTCCGGTACTGGGTGCCAATGTCGTTGCCTTGGCGGTACCCCTGGGTGGGATCGTGGTTCTCCCAGAAGGCTTTCAAGATGTCGAATGTGGAGATCTCGCTCTCGCGATAGCCGACGAAAACCGTTTCGGTGTGACCGGTCAACCCGGTGCAGACCTCCTCGTAGGTGGGGTTCGGGGTGAACCCACCCATGTATCCGACGGACGTGGTAACTACCCCCGGCAGTCGCCAGAAAATCTCCTCGGCTCCCCAGAAACAGCCCATCGCCAGATATATGCAGGAGACATCGTCGGCGGTTGGATTCAAGTCGGTACCGAGCACGGCATGTTGCGTGGGCACGGCGAACATCGCCTCACCTCGACCGGGCAGCGCGGATTCCGGATCGACCATGCGCGACTTGGCTCCGAATCCGAACACGGGTCTAGGGTAATCGTTGTGGACGGTTTCAACACTCGGGCAATTCACGCGGGTCAAGAACCCGATCCTTTGACGGGTGCGGTGGTTCCGCCGATCTACCAGGTGTCTACCTATGCGCAAGATGGCGTCGGCGGGCTGCGAGGCGGCTACGAGTACTCGCGCAGCGGTAACCCGACGCGAACCGCATTAGAGGAGTGCCTCGCCTCCCTGGAAGCCCCCGAAGACCCGGATGCCCGCGCGTTGGCTTTCGCCTCCGGACTGGCGGCAGAAGACACGCTCCTGCGCACTATCACCGCGCCGGGAACTCACGCCGTCATTCCAGACGATGCCTACGGTGGTACGTACCGACTCTTCGCGAAGGTAGCTGCTCCGTGGGGAGTGGAGCACACTCCAGCCGCGGTGACCGATCCAGAGGAGATCGCGGCAGCGATCCGACCAGGCGTCACGAAAGTCGTATGGATCGAGACACCCACCAATCCACTGCTGAACGTTGCAGATATCGCTGCCATCGCAGAGATTGCCCATGCGGCCGGTGCACTTTTGGTCGTCGACAACACGTTTGCGTCGCCGTACTTGCAGCAGCCACTCCTGCTGGGAGCCGATGTGGTCGTGCACTCGACCACCAAGTACCTCGGGGGCCACAGTGACGTTATCGGTGGTGCGCTCGTGGTTCGAGACGCCGAACTCGGTGAACGGCTTGCCTTCCATCAGAATGCGATGGGTGCCGTCCCGGGACCGTTCGACTCCTGGCTGGTGCTTCGTGGCATCAAGACGCTGGGTGTCCGGATGGATCGGCACAGTGCGAACGCGCGCGCGGTCGTCGACTTCCTCACGGCCCATCCTGCAGTAAGTCAGGTCTTGTGGCCTGGCGTCGCATCACACCCTGGATATGAAACCGCGCGGCGGCAGATGCGGGACTTCGGCGGCATGGTGTCCTTCCGAGTCGCCAAGGGCGAGCAGGCTGCGGTGGACATCTGCGGGCGAACGGAGGTATTCACGCTGGGTGAATCCCTGGGTGGAGTGGAGTCGCTTATCGAGCACCCCGGTCGGATGACCCATGCATCGGCTGCTGGAAGCCCGCTCGAGGTGCCGTCCGATCTGGTGCGATTGAGCGTCGGAATCGAGGACGCGGACGATCTCGTGGCCGACCTCGATAAGGCCCTGTCGTAGCAGCCGATCATGGTCAGGATGCGGCGACCGGCAAGGGATCGGTGATCGTAATCGCGTCGGCTTCGCGGCACGATGGACCCGCGCAACGTTCCAGTTGCGCCAGTTGGGCGCTGAGAGCAGCGACGAACGCAGGATCGACGACATCGACGACGTTCCGTAGCTCGTAGGGATCGGTGAGTTGGTCGTACAGCGCCCGACTGCCGTCGTCGTATTCCACGTACATCCACCGCGGAGTACGAATCGCTGAGAACGGCGGTGGGATGAAGGGCAGGAAGTCCGGGTCGGACGGGTTGGTCTCCCCGATGGATTCCGATAGAGCCGCATTGCGCCAGTCTTCGGGCTCGCGGCCGGCGGCGAGGAACGGAACGAGGGATCGGCCGTCCACCCACAATGGTGCGCGGCCGCCCAAGAGTTCGGTGAATGTGGGCGCCAGGTCGATCGTCGACGTCATCGCGTCCACTTCGACCCCTGCAGGTATCCCCGGCCCGATGGCGATCAGCGGCACAACGGTGTCAGTCGCGTACGGAGTCCGTTTGCCCTTGGGTACCCGATATTCCCCAACGTGGTAGCCGTTGTCCGTGGTCACCACCACCAGCGTCTCGCCGTCCTTACCTGTCGCCTTCAGCTCCTCGAGCACCGCGTCCACAGAGTCGGCGACCGTCTCTGCTGATTGGGCGCGCTTGCGCCAGGTCTTGTCGAGTTCGGAAAGTTTCCAGTCGCTGAGTTGCGGGAACGCTGCCAGCCACCCGGGTTCGTTTTCTCCGAAGGAGTTGTACGCGGGAGTGCGAGGCGCGACGGTTCCGATGTGGGCTCCCAGATGGCGCGGTGCGGTGGCGAATGGTTTGTGCGGCGTATAGGTGGACAGATACAGGAAAAAAGGATCGGACGTGCGGGCGATGAAAGACCGGGCCTTGTCGTTCAAGACATCACCGAGGAAGTCCTCTGGTTTGGTGCCATACCTGACGAGGTCGCCGTTGTCATTGAGGGTATAGCTGTAGCCGGAGTAGGAATCGCCACGCGATATGGGAACCGCCCACTCGTCCCAACCCGGTGGTACGTATCGGATACCACCCGGACGGGTCGGGTACTCGTTGAGGTACTTGCCGAACAAGGCGGTCGTCACGCCAGCGCGCGATAGCCAGACGGGCAGATTGTCACGGTGTTCACCGAGTTCGCGGAACGTCGGCCAACCTCCACCAGTTGCCTCGATGTTGGACACGACTTTGTGATTGTGGATGTACTGCGAGCGGAGGATTGTCACGCGTGAGGGACAACACAACGAGTCCACCACCGTGTGATTGGTGAAGGTCATGCCTTGTTCCTTCAGCGCCGCCAAGCGGGGGATCTGATCGAAGAGTTTCCAATCGAGATCGTCGGCTAGCACCATGACGACGTTCCGGAATGCGGGCGGCTCGCTCTCCTCGCTCGTTTCCACCGGTGGGCTGATCGCATCGTCGCCGAGCAGCGTGGACTCACGCAATGTGTCCGTGGTCTGAGTGGGCGCGGCAGAAGCAGGTGACAGACGCGAACCGAACTCACCGAGTGCCACGAACGCCGCTATCACCGAGATGATCGTGGCGACGCTGGTCAACCCGACGACTACTCGTCGGTCGGTTACTCGCTCCTTCATGCAGCCGCACCGGTGCGAACGAGCGTCTCACGCATCCGTAATACCAGGATGATGGGAACGAGGGCTAGTGCTGCTCCGGCGGCGAACGCCCAGTCGAAGTCGAACGCATCGACGAGTAGTCCTGCGATCAACGGCCCCACTATCGCTCCCACATCGGACATCATCTGGAAGGTCGCGATGACGACCCCACCTTTGCGTCCACCCATGATGTCACCCACCAAGGCCGCCGGCGCGGACCCCATGAAGGCCCCGCCGAACCCCTGCACGGCCATGGCCACGAGGAACAGCACCACACCCGCGAAGCCGGCGGTGCCTAAGGTGTTCGCGGCGAGGTCGGACGCGGCGAGCAGGCCCACTCCGATGGCTGTGGCGATGGTTCCGAACAGCAACGCCGGGCGTCGACCGCGGGTATCCGCCAGGCGACCTGCTGGGAGTAAGAACACTGCCTGGACTCCCGCCGCGACGAGGAAGCCGATGCCCGAGAGGGAAGCTCCACGCTGCAACCCTTCGATGACGAAGAGCGGAACTATGGAAGAGCGCAGCCCGAAGATCACGAATCCAGTGATCAGATTGCTGCCGATGGCTGCTTGGTAGGCCTTGTCCTTGAGTGCTGTCCGCAATTCCTCGAGTCTGCTTGCCTGACCCTTCGAAACCTGTTCCTCAAGGTCGTGCAAGCGCACGCGTGACAGGAAGAGGAGCGAGACCGCCGTCGCGACGAGCAACGTCGCTGCATAGACGAAGAATGGCGCGCGGATCGACCACGCGACCACGAGGCCGCCCACCGCTGGCCCGGCAACTCCACCGAAGAGGAAGCCACCTTGGAATGCACTGGATGCACGTCCACGCTGCTGTGAGGAGACCACGCGCAGCAGAAGTGCCATGGCCGAGACAGTGAACATCGATGATCCGAGGCCGCCGGCTCCGCGGAGGACGAGCAATTGGCCGTAGGTCTGGGAGAAGCCAGCGGCCAAGGATG
>JBMTHB010000083.1:0-6191 GCA_049435845.1 Candidatus Nanopelagicales bacterium
CCCAGATCGGATACGCCTCGAAGCTGCGCCAGGGATAGACAACCGAGTCTCCGGCTCCAGCTGCCGCCCACAGCAGCTGCCCCACCACGGCGACGCTGCCTGTGCCGAGGGCGATCTGCTCGGGGGCTACGTCGAACCTGGTAGCCAGGGCCGCGGTCAGTCGGCGATTGAACGGGTCGGGGTAGCGGTGCACGTCCCGTGCGGCCGACTCGATCGCCTCGCGGACCGGGCCCGGTGGTTCGAAGGGTGTTTCGTTGCTCGAGATCTTGTAGGTCCGAATATCCGTGCGGGGCGTGGGCATCTGCCCGGCCTTGTAGGCCGGCAGGGATTCAATCTCCGGACGCAGTCGGGGCACGGTCACGTCGCTAAGGCTATGCGCCCGTACGTGGCTCAGGTACGTCCGCTCGGGATGTGCGTCAGGGCTAGTCGGGGCACCACCGAACCTGGCAGCCTGCGACCATGAACATCACGGGGGTGTCGCTACGGAAACGGCTACTCCTCGCCTTCATCGCCGCCGTGGGACTCATAGGCATCGTGACGCTGATCGTTGCTATCCAGTACGTGCTGACCTTCACTGGTGCGATCCGGCTGCAGGAGCGACTGACTCCAGCCACGGAATTGGCCGATGAACTAATCACTGCGCAGGCAGCTGCCTCGGGAGACATCAGCGACTACGTACTCACCGGTCGTCCGCGGGCGCTCGATTCCTATCGTGCATCGGTGGCGACTGCCGATGCCTCGCTTCGAAATCTGGAAACGACACTCGACGGGGACGCTGCACTCCTGAACCTAGTGACCGCAGCGAAGGCTGCCCAGCAGACCTGGCTAGACGACGACGCCAGACCGACGCTGCGCGCCATGGACGAAGGCGAAACCGCGAAGGCCGCACGGCTCACCAATCGACCTCGGGCTTGGCAGTCGTACGACGACATGATCACGGCCAGTACCGCGCTTCGTGACGACATCGCCAACAGCCGAGCACAGGCGCGTAGCAGTACGGACTCGTTCGCTCGACAACTGGGCCTGTGGCTGATCGTGCTGGCCACCGCGTTGTTGACTGTCACGGCCGCTGCGATCGTCGTGCTGAATGCCTGGGTCCTGCGGCCACTCCTAGCCATTCGACGCGATATCGCACGGGCCGCCGCGAACCAGCACACCCACCCGATCAGCGCTGTCGGCCCTCCTGAACTGCAGGCGGTCGCGCTCGACGCGGAGAACCTGCGACGGTCCCTCGTGACGGAGATCGACGAAGTAAGGGCGGCACGAACCGGACTCGCGCAAGCTGCACCACTCGCCGTGGAATTGGAAGCGGCCTTCACGCGATCCGCACTTCCCGTAGTTCCTGGCCTGTCGGTTGCCGGTACGACGAACTCGGCGGAGGGTGTGGTCAGCGGCGATTGGTGGGACATGTTCGTGCTGACGAACGATCGTCTCGTCATAGCAGTCGGGGACACGTCGGGTCATGGAACGGCAGCGACGCTCACGGCGCTGCGAGCACGCGATCTGGTGCGGGCCACCATCATCTCGGGTGATTCGCTTGAGCGTGCCGTCCACGTGACGGCCACCAGTTTCGAAGGCGAGCGGAATTTCGTGACCATGTTCCTCGCCGTCATCGATGCAGCGGCCGGGTCGATGGTCTATCTCAATGCCGGCCATCAACCTGCGGTCATGGTCGCCCCGGACAAACAGGTCGTGCACTTCGAACGAACGGGTCCATTGCTCAGTTCCCTCAGTGGGGAGTGGACACAGCGCACCGTTCCGTTTGATGTCGGGTCGGTTCTGCTGATCTATACCGACGGACTGACGGAAGGACATGGTCCACACGGGGCTGATCTGGAGGTCGACTAGCTGGCACGGGTGATCAAGACGATGGACGCACCCGTGAGAACCGATGCCGCAGAGGTCCTTGCGCGCGTCGTTTCCTCCGTTCGCGAACGTTCGGGAAACTGGTACCGCGACGACATGACCGCTGTGACCGTCGGTCATGTGGGCATGGCACTATGACGTAATGCGCCTCTCTCTCCCTCACACGTACCGAATGTTGACCGTCCTTCTAGCTTTCGCTCTTACCGCGGCACTCTCGCTCTCTCTGGCCGGTCCGGCCGAGGCACGCAAACGGACCCTGGTCAATTTCGACAATCTGCAGGGGCAGATCGTGCCGCCGGAGATGTTCGGGCTACACGTCAAGAACGAGCAGTACGGGGTATGGCCCAACATCTCCTTCGGTTCCTTGCGGTTGTGGGACAACGACGTCGCCTGGTCGCAGATCGAGACCGCCCCCGGCGTATACGACTGGACCAACCTGGACAACGCGGTGAACAACGCCCGAGCGAATGGCGTCACCGACATCATGTTCGTGATCGCCGGAACACCGGCCTTCTACAGCGGAAGCACCTGCCGCGCGCCCGCGTGTCTGCCGACAGATGGCTCGGCCGGCATGCCCCTGGATATTCCCGCCTACGAAAGATTCGTGACCGCCGCCGTGACCCGGTACAAGGGCCAGATCAGTTCCTACCAGCCGTGGAACGAAGCCAACCTGCTCACCTTCTTCGAGGGCTCGCCGCAGCAACTCGCGGACCTCACTAAGCGGACATACGACATCGTGAAGGCGATAGATCCCGCCGCCAAAGTGGTCGCCACCAGCGTGGGAACGCGGCTCGGAGCGGACAACAACAAGTTCTACCGGTGGTATCAACCATTCCTGCGTTCACTCGCCTCCTACAACTGGCCGATCGACGCATACGCCGTGCACACCTATCCCGCAAGTCTGGGTACCCCGGTCGACCGTGGGGTCCTCGCGGAGAAGTTCAATCGACTCCTGAAGCAGGAGAACGCGCCGATGCTGCCGGTATGGGACACCGAGAATAACTTCGGATTGAAGGGGCCCGGACCCCAGAACCCCGACGTGGACATCGTGGGCGCGAAAGCAGCCAATTGGACTGCAATCACCTACCTCGATGCTCTTCGACTGGGCATCTCCCGCGTGTACATGTACACCTGGGAAGCGGGCAACGATTTGTGGGGCATCGAATACTTCGATGGCACGCCAGGTGCGCAAGCCATGCAGACGATGCAGAACTGGATCGTCGGCACCCGATGGACGGGTTGCACCAGCGACAAGCCGAATACCAAGGTTCGCTGCAACTTCACCGGACCGGAAGGTCGCTTCCAGATCGTCTACCCCACCAAGGGCAGGAAGACCTTCACGGTGGCGAGTTCCTTCCGGCAGGTATGCCAGCTCGACGGTAGTTGCGCGCCGCTGACGAAGCGCAAGATCCGCGTCGCCGGTCCGGTGCTGCTCAAGCGATAAGGGTGGCGAGGACAGCGCAGACGTCTGCGTCAATTCGGAGTGATGCGAGGTCGTCTCCGCGTGTAGGTCCCTCGTTGATGATGACGGTGGGAATTCCTGTCTTGTGCGCGTGGATGAGGAAGCGCCTTCCGGAGTAGACGGTCAGGGACGATCCGACCACGAGAAGGCAACGCGCCTGATCCACCCACTGATAGGAGAGTTCCACACGCTCACCAGGCACGCTCTCCCCGAAATAGACCACGTCCGGCTTGAGGTCCCCATCACAGACCGAGCAGCCGACCATCGCGAAATCGTCGAGCACAGCGTCAGGGATGTCAGTGTCGCCATCCGGGTTGATCGATCCGGCGGTTGCCGTCAAGAGCGGGTTCACGGCGGTCAGGCGCTGATGCACACTGTCCCGGCTTTCCATAGCCCCGCACTGGAGGCAGACCACACGATCGAGACGACCATGCAGGTCGATCACGGATCTCGATCCAGCGGCCTGATGCAAGCCGTCGACGTTCTGGGTGATGATGCCGTCGACGAGGCCCCTGTCCTCCAACGTCGCCAAAGCCTCGTGTGCTGGATTCGGTCGGGCCTCACGGAACCGAGCCCAGCCCACATGTCCGCGGGCCCAATACCGCTTGCGACCTTGCGGATCACGCAGGAACTGGTGGTAGGTCATCGGTTTGTGGCCCCGGGTGAAGGCGCCGTTGGGGCCGCGGTAGTCGGGTATGCCCGATGCGGTGGAGCAGCCGGCGCCGGTGAGGACCACCACCCCACCACTGGCGATGAGTTCGTGGAGGGCTGTGTCCCCGACGGTCGTCGTCACACGTTCAGTGTGCCGCGAGAAGCTCTCGTACGCGATTCGCCCGGTCGGACCATTCCCAGTCGTCGATCATCCATTGGCGACCGGCTGCTCCCATGGCCTGCCGGGCGGCATCGTTTCGGGCCATCTCAACTATTCGAGCCGCGATCACCGGTGGGTCGGTGTTGATCAGCTGGCCGGTCTCACCTGGTCGCACGGCATCGACCGATCCACCGCTGGCGCCGACGAGGACAGGAACTCCGCTTGCCGCCGCCTCGAGGAACACGATCCCTAGACCCTCGAGATCCACTCCGAACTTCCTGGTGTGGGTGGGCAGCGCGAAGACATCCATCGCGTCGTAGACCGCCGGTAGTCGGTCTGAATCAGGCGCTCCGATGAACAGCACGTGATCGCTGACCTGGCACGAAGCGGCCAGGGCGTGCAATTCCTCCCGTCGCGGTCCATCGCCAGCCACGAGCAGAACGGCATCCGGAACCGATCGTCGAACGAACGGAAGCGCCTGGATCAGTAGATCGACGCCCTTACGCGGGACGAAGCGAGAAACCGTCCCGATCACGAAGCGGTCGGCAATACCCAGGCTCTCCCGAAGTTCCCCACCACCGCTGCCCGGCCGGAATCGGTCGGTGTCCACTCCCGGCGGTAGCCGGTGCAAACGTGATGCGGGTTTGACGTACTTGCTGAGGATCTGATGGGTGAACGGTCCGAGATACGTGACACTTCTGGACCCATTTAGCGGATAGACCAGAGCGCGACCACCTGGCAACTGCGCCCAACCGGCCTCGTTGCCGTGCGTGATGACCAGAGATGTCGGCAGCCCGAGACGACGAAGGAAGGGAATGAGGTGGGCGTTGGGCATTCCGGATCCGAACATCACTTGGGAGGCACCCGCCACAGCGGCGACTTCAGCCGCCCGCCGCGCTACCCACGGCGTAGGGATGATCGGTCCGTCGTGACGGTGGATCTCATAGCCAGCGGAGGCGTCGAAGGCCTCGCTGCCGGCATGGCGGGGACCGAAGACCACGATGTCGGCAGGATCCTGCCGGCGAATTACCTCATGCAGGAAGGTCTGGATCCCGCCCGTGCGAGGCGGGAGGTCGTTCGTGACGACCAAAGTGCGGACCATCTGCTCCCCTGATCAGTGTGCGCCGACCCGGATCTCAACCGTTGCCTAGGCGAAGACCACCGTACGGTGTCCGTCAAGCAGTACGCGATCCTCAGCGAAGAGTTTGACTGCTCGAGCCAGCACCAGCCTTTCGATGTCGCGACCGATCTGGGCGAGGTCCTCGGCGGTGTGATGGTGCTCCACCCGTTCGACGTCCTGCTCGATGATCGGGCCCTCGTCGAGATCCGCGGTGACGAAGTGAGCCGTCGCGCCGATGAGTTTCACTCCACGGTCGTAGGCCTGGTGATAGGGGCGTGCGCCCTTGAAGCCCGGAAGGAAAGAGTGGTGGATGTTGATCGCTCGACCAGCTAATTCACCACAGAGGCGGTCGCTGAGGATCTGCATATAGCGGGCGAGCACCACGCCATCGACATCGAATTCGGCCATGACCGATCGCAGCTCGTCCTCCGCTCGATCTTTGTCCCCCTTCACCACAGGGATGAAACGGAACGGGATTCCGTACTGCTCGGCAATGGGGCGACACACGTCGTGATTGGACACAATGACCGGCACGTCCATCGGGATTTCATCATGCGCCTGCCGGTACAGCAGATCAACTAGGCAATGGTCGTATTGCGAAACCATGATCATCACCCGGTGGCGCTGCTCTTCGTTGCGCAAGGTGATCAGCGGGTCGAAGGAAGCCGTTGCCTGCTCGACGTGTGAGCGCAACGCATCCACGTCAGTTGATGCGCATTCGAACCGAGTGCGCATCGCGAACAAGCCGGTTCGTTCGTTTGTGTACTGCGCTTGCTCGAGGACATTCGCGTTCACCGAGAGCAGCGCCCCGGAGACCGCGTGGATGATGCCCGGTGCGTCCTTGCAGCGCAGGGTTAGGACGTAGTACTGGGTGGACACACATGCTCCTGGCAGATGGGCGCTGGGTGGCAAAGCCTAACGACCCCCCTCCA
>JBMTHB010000084.1:0-6131 GCA_049435845.1 Candidatus Nanopelagicales bacterium
CGCAAGGGCGTGATCATCGTGCCGAAGGTGAACGATTTGACAGAGGACGCGCTGTTGATGGCGGTTCTGGACGCTGGGGCTGAGGAGGTCAACGATCTCGGGGAATCGTTCGAGATCGTCAGCGAAGCCTCGGATGTAGTTGCGGTGCGAACCGCGCTGCAGTCAGCCGACATCGACTACGACTCCGCTGAAGCGACGTTCCTGCCGTCGGTGACGGTCGAATTGGACGAAGACGGTGCCACAAAAGTCTTCCGGTTGATCGAAGCGCTCGAAGACAGCGACGACGTACAGAACGTGTACGCGAACTTCGACGTGAGCGACGACGTCATGGAGAAGGTGGGCTGAGAGTTGGCTGGCGACAACCCGGTGGGGGCGCAGCTTCGCGGGTGGGACGCCGCCACGTTCCGCACGGCAGCAGGCGATCCGCGCATGCGCAGCACCGTGGTGGCTCTCGCCGTGCTGGACTCCACCCCCGACTGGCAACGCCTGCGCTCCCGGCTCGAGCGCTTGACGCATTTCGTCCCCACCTTGCGGATGCGCCCGCTGTACGGACTGTTCGGCCTGTCGGCCCCGCGCCTTGCCATCGACCCGGACTTCGACATCGATGTCCACGTCCACCGCTACCGCGTGCCGGAGGGGAGTGGCTGGGCGGACCTACTCGACGACGTTCGGCGGATGTCGCTGACCGACTTCGATCGCAATCGTGCGCTTTGGGAAGCGGTCTTGGTCGAGGGACTCCCGGGAGGAGAATCCGCGTTCGCTTTGAAGTTGCATCACTCGATAGCCGACGGCCAGGCCACCGTGATGATGGCGCTGTCACTATTCGAACTCGGCCCTGACGGAAATCCCGAGGAGCCTGCGACCCCCGAGGCGCCACGTGGCGAGGACGTGAGTGTGCTCGACATCGCGCGCGCGAATCTGGTCGACAACGTCGAACGACTTCGTGGCGGGGCGGAGAACGCGTTGCGAGCAGGGGGAAAAGTGATGCGGCAGGCCCTAGGCGATCCGGGCGCTGCGGTGAGCGGCGTTCGTCAGACGGTCGAATCGATCGGACAGGCCTTGTCGGTGCCTGAGGCACCGTTGTCTCCGCTGTGGACCGACCGTGGCACCACGTACCACTTCGGTGCATTCGAATTTGACTTCGCTGGCTTGAAGCACGCGGCGAAATCGCGAGGCCTCAGTGTCAACGACGCGTTCATGGCGGCCGTGACCAGCGGAGTCGACCGATATCACGAGCGCCATGGTGCGACCGCCGTCGAACTTCGGGTGAACGTCCCGATCAGCTTGCGCGGCGATGCCGGTGATCGAAGCGCGCAGGCGTCCAATGCTGTGGCCATCGCGCGTTTCGAACTACCGGTACACGGTCTGGATGTCGATGAACGCATGAGTGCTGCGCATGAACTGGTGGATGCCTGGCGACACGCACCGGCCATGCGCATGGCCGATCCGCTGGCGGATGTGAGTTGGTTCGTCCCTGTTCCGGTTCTCGCACACGCCGCCAAGACCTCCGATATCACCACCAGCAACGTCCCAGGACCACCCATTCCGCTCTATCTGGCTGGCGCCAAGATGGTCGCGGCGTACCCGTTGGTAGCCACGATCGGAGCTGCCGTGAACGTCACCATGGTCACCTACGACGGATCGGCCTGCATCGGCATCTCCACCGACGACAGATGCGTGCAGGATCCCTCCGAGCTCATCGAGGATCTGCGCTGGGGATTCGAACTCGTCACCGGTGATGTGGTGGGACCGGCCGACCGCTACAGCCGAGTGGTCACCTAGGGCCCTGATCGGCGCGCCCACGCGTGGGTGGCACACCGCCGGGCTAGCGTGTCCGTACTGGTGTTCGAAGCGACGCCGTGTCGCTTGTCGGATTCTGTGGAAGGGCGAAGGTTCGTGGCTGCGGATCGCCGAGTGCTCGGGGTGGACCCCGGTCTCACGCGCTGCGGAGTGGCCGTCATCGACGGTTCCCCGGGGCGCAAGGTGACCCTTCGATACATCGGCGTGCTGCAGACCGATGCCGACCTACCCATCGAGACTCGGCTGGTGCAGTTGGAGGAGGCGCTCGAGGCGCTGGTGTCCGAGCATGCCCCGGATGTCGTCGCCGTCGAACGGGTCTTCAGTCAACACAACGTCCGTACCGCGATGGCCACTGCCCAGGCCGCAGCGGTGGCGCTGCTTGTTGCGGCTCGGCGGGGCATCGACGTCGCGCTGCACACTCCGACCGAGGTGAAGGCCGCCGTCACTGGTAACGGCAGAGCCGACAAGGCCCAGGTCACATCCATGGTCACCAGGGTGTTGGCCCTTACCCAGGCACCGCGACCTGCCGACGCAGCGGATGCCGCCGCGATAGCGATCTGCCAGGTTTGGCGAGGCGCCGCGGCCTCGCGGTTGGAGAGCGCGCGACTGGCGCAGATGAAGGCGACGAGCCGTTCATGATCGATCGAGTACGCGGGAGCGTCGTCGCAGTGGGCGGGGATTACCTGAGTGTCGACCTGGGGCCGATTGCGCTGCGCGTGGTCGTGCCACCGCAGGTGACAACCGAGGTGCGCATCGGCAGTGAGGTTGCCTTGCACACCGCGCTCGTGGTGCGCGAAGACGGTTGGACGCTGTACGGCTTCGCCGACGCAGAGCAGTGCCGGTTGTTCGAGCAGGTGCAGACAGTCAGTGGGATCGGCCCGCGAATCGCGCTGGGCCTGGTAGGGGTCCTAGGTCCTGATGATCTGCGCCGAGCCATCGAGGCGGAGGACCTGGCCACGTTGACCACGGTGCCCGGCATCGGCAAGAAGGGAGCCCAACGCATCGTGCTGGAGTTGAAGGATCGTCTCGGCCCATCGTCGACCGGCTCGATTCCCGTCGGTTCCCGCAGCTCCGAGTCGTGGCGAACGGCGGTGCTGGCGGGCCTTACCTCCCTGGGTTGGTCCTCGCGCGAAGCCGACGCGGCGGTCGATGCTCTGGCCGGGCGATTGGCGGAGATCACCGATGCCGAAGATCCCGATGTCAGCGTGCTGCTGAAGGAAGCGTTGAGAAGTTTGGATCGCTCGTGAGCGTCCTGGATCCATCGGCCGACGATGATGATTACGTCGTCGACGGAGCCTTGCGGCCCACGACGCTCGGGGAGTTCATCGGTCAAGAGCGAGTCAAGAACCAGCTGGGGCTCGTGCTCGAAGCCGCACGCAGGCGAGAAGGCGTGTCGGACCATGTGCTGCTCAGTGGCCCACCCGGACTCGGCAAGACCACGCTCGCCGCGATCATCGCCAGCGAACTCTCCGCACCAATCCGCATGACGTCCGGCCCCGCGTTGCAGCATGCCGGCGACGTTGCCGCCGTGCTCTCCAGCCTCCAACCGGGGGAGGTGCTGTTCATCGACGAGATACACCGCACCGCCCGGGCTGCGCAGGAGATGCTCTACGTGGCAATGGAGGACTTCCGCGTCGACGTCGTCGTCGGCAAGGGCCCGGGCGCTACGGCGATTCCCCTGGATATCTCACCGTTCACGCTCGTCGGCGCCACCACCCGAGCTGGCCTACTGCCCGGACCCTTACGCGACCGCTTCGGGTTCACCGCGCACCTCGACTTCTACGAGGCCTCCGATCTGGAACTCATCGTGCGTCGCAGCGCCGGCCTACTCGACGTCCAGATCACCGACGAGGGCGGTAGGCAGATCGCCGGCCGTTGCCGAGGCACGCCCCGCATCGCGAATCGCCTGCTGCGCCGGGTGCGTGATTGGGCGCAGGTGCATGGCTCGGGGATCGTCGACGTCGACGCGGCAACTGCAGCGCTGGAGTTGTACGAAGTCGACGCCGTAGGGCTAGACCGGATAGACCGTGCGGTGCTGGAGGCGATCGTGGATCGCTTCGGCGGAGGACCGGTGGGCCTGGGCACCCTCGCGGTCGCGGTCGGTGAGGAACCCGAGACGATCGAAACAGTCGCAGAGCCCTTCCTGGTTCGACTCGGACTGTTGATGCGCACCCCTCGGGGTCGCATCGCCACAGCGGTAGGTTGGCAGCACGTCGGCCGAACGGTTCCGGCGGACGCCCCGTGGCAAGGCGTGCTGCCGTGGGCCGACGACCCACCGAAGTAGGCACAAGCCTTGGGTAGGCGGTAGGGGCGCATCGGTCGAAGGGTTGGCGATGGGTACCCTCATCTCCACCGGAAATGCCGGGAAGCGCGACTCGACCGAGAGCGGGCGCACGAGATTCAGGAGTGATTCGTGGACCTGGTGGCCCTCGCACCGATCTTGCTATTGGTAGTTGCCTTCTACTTCCTGCTCATCCGGCCGCAGAAGATGCGCCAGAAGCAGCAGGCGGCGATGGTCTCGGCCCTTGCACCCGGAGCGCAAATCATGACGACCGCCGGGATGATCGGCACGATCGCCGTGGTCACTGCGGATGAGATCAGTCTGGAGATCTCCCCGGGCGTGTTCGTACGGATGGTCCCCGCGGCGGTGGCGCGGGTCCTCGAACCGGCGCCGGGCGCCTCGGTCGATGCACCGCCGGAGCCTGAATCCGCCTGATCGGTTCGTTCCACCCACCAGCGCAGCTTCCAAAGGAGACCCGTGGCGCCACCAGCGACTTCCAAACCAGGGCGGCTCTTGATCGCTTTGGTTGTGCTACTCGTCGGTAGTGCGCTGTGGGCCTTCTGGCCTGGCACCGATTCCTCGGTGCGGTTGGGTCTGGACCTCCAAGGTGGCACCCAGGTCATCATGGTTCCCGAACCTGTGGTCGAGGGTGCCGAGATAACCGAAGAGCAGCTCGCGCAATCGGTCGAGATCATCCGGGCTCGCGTGGATGGACTCGGAGTTGCCGAAGCCGAAGTGACCACCCAGGGATCGGGTGATTCCGCAGCGATCGTGGTGTCCGTACCCGGCGTCGGGCAAGACCGCGTAGTTGAACTCGTGCAGCGCACCGCGCTTTTGAACTTCCGACCCGTGTGGAACGTGCTGAGCCCGTTCCCTGCTGACCCGACGGCGACCGACCCAACCGCGGCTGACCCTGCGACGGACGAGTCGGCTCCCGAGGAAGACGCCGCCGATCAGGGTGGGGCGCAGTCCGCGGAGATCGTGCAGGCACCGGAGTACACGCCCGAGTTCCAGGCCGAGGTCGATGCCCTGAATTGCCTGGACCCAGTGAATCTTGCGGGCGGATCACCGGACAATCCCGAACAATGGTTGGGCGCGTGCGACCAGACCGGTGCGCAGAAGTACGTGATGGAGCCGGCCTTCATCCAAGGCGTGAACGTCACGGACGCGAATGCGCAGCTCACCCAGCAGGGCATCGGCTGGGTCGTGACGTTGGAATTCGACTCCGAAGGTGCCGGAGCGTTGGCTGACGCCTCGACCGAACTGAGTGCGTTGCCCGAGTGCGGTACGGGCGCAACACCCTGTAATGCATTCGCAATCGTGCTGGATGGAGTAGTGGTCTCCGCCCCGCGCTTCAACGAGCCGATCATCGGCGGTCAGGCGCAGATCGAGGGTGACTTCAACGCGCAAGAGGCTCGCGATCTGGCGAACGTGTTGAAGTACGGCGCACTGCCGGTGACGCTGGAGGTCGTGGACGTCACGTCGGTCTCGGCAACCGTCGGTGGTGATCAACTGCGTGCGGGCATCATCGCCGGTCTGATCGGTCTCGCGCTGGTCAGCTTGTACCTGCTCTTGTACTACCGACTCCTCGGCCTGGTGGCTGTGCTCTCGCTGGCGGTCGCCGGCGCGATCTTGTACTTGTCGGTCGTCATCTTCTCCAAGACGATCGGATTGACGCTCACGCTGGCGGGGGTCGCCGGCGCAATCGTCGCGGTGGGCATCACCGCGGACTCCTTCATCGTCTACTTCGAGCGCATGCGCGACGAACTGCGCGATGGTCGCACCCTGCGTCAGGCCTGCGATACCGGCTGGGTTCGGGCGCGCCGGACGCTGCTGGCCGCCGACTTCGTCACGTTGCTGGCAGCTGTCGTCTTGTACTTCCTGTCCGTGGGCAGCGTGCGCGGGTTCGCCTTCATTCTCGGGCTCACGACCGTTATCGACCTCATCATGGCGTTCTGGTTCACCCATCCGATAGTCGTGCTCATCGGTCGCACCCGGCTCATGCAGAGTGGATCCAAACTCACCGGACTCGATCCGGATCGAATCGGTG
>JBMTHB010000085.1:0-6074 GCA_049435845.1 Candidatus Nanopelagicales bacterium
CCGCCGGCGGAGAAGTCGTCGTAGGCCAGCAGCCGTCGGATGTCCTCGGCCTCACCCGGCTCCATCTCCTCGAGCAGGAACTCGGCTTGCTCGGGGGGCAGTTCGGAGATCAGGTCCGCGGCATCGCCGGGATCCATCTCCTCCAGGATGTCCGCCGCACGCTCACGGTCGAGCGCCTGCATGATCTCGACACGGTCGTCATCACCGAGTTCCTCCAGCACGTCGGCGAGTCGTTCGTCATCGAGCTCGCGCGCCACTTCGAGTCGACGCTTGGGTACGAGTGTGTGCAATAGGGATGCCACATCGGCGGCCCGCAAGGTGTCGAGAGTCGCGAGAAGTTGTTCCGCAGGTTGAGCGGTCTCGGGAAGGGATAGCCCTGTCACCTCATTCCATTCCACCATGAATCGTTCACCACGACGACGTAAACCTCCGCCACCGCGCTGCACGAACATGGAGTTGACGAGCCACTCGCGACTACGAGTCTGCTCGACTCCGATATCGATCACACGAACTTGTTCCCCTGATTCCCGAAGGGTGATGGATCGATCGAGGAGTTCCGCAGTGACGAGAGATTCGTTACGCCGTTGCTCGAAACGTCGCAAGTTGACAGCGCCGGTGACGATCACCTGGCCGGCGTCGATCGCAGTGACCTTCGTCATGGGTATGAAGATGCGTCGACGCGGCGGAACCTCGACGACTAGCCCGGTCAGTCGGGGAGGGTTGTCACCGATCCGCAGGACCACCACGGCATCGCGTACCTTGCCGACTTGATCACCGCGCGGGTCGAAGACACCCAAGCCCGCCAGGCGGGCGAGGAAGACTCGGTTAGCGGTGGTCGTCACGAACGAAGGCTACCGTCGGCGGATCGGCTTACGAGGAGGTGCAATGGCCCACGATGGCGCCCACGCGCCGCTCCACGGTTCGGGGCTGTCGCGCCCCCCCGCGCCCGACATCGCGCGACTGGGCATAGCGGTCGTGTTCATCTCGCTCAGCGGTCCGATGATCGCGGCGACCGCAGCTCCGGCGCTCGCCATCGCGTTCTGGCGCTGCCTGATCGGAAGCGGCCTCACCGGAGTGTGGGTCGGAATTCGACGCCGAGGATCGCTGGGTGCCTTGACCAAGCGCGAAGTCCGACTGACCGTCCTGGCCGGGGTCTTCCTGGGTCTGCACTTCGCCACTTGGATCCCATCGTTGACCTTGACGACGGTCGCGGCATCGACCGCGTTGGTGGCCACCCAGCCGATCTGGGCGGCGCTGATCGCGCGCGCAACCGGAGTGCGTATTGGCCATCGGGTGTGGATCGGCATCACGATCTCGCTGGCGGGGGTGATCGTGTTGACCGGCGTGGATCTGTCGGTGGATCCCCGGCACCTGATTGGAGATGCGCTCGCGTTGATCGGTGCGGTGTTCTCCGCCGCATATGTCTCGGTTGCCGAGCGGGTGCGGCGAACCGTCGACACCTCCACGATGACGTTCGTGCTGTACGCGGTGTCAGCGCTGACGATCCTCCCGCTGGCCTTCGCGTTCGGCCAGGAACTAGCCGGCTTCGACGTTCAAGCGTGGGCGCTCATCATCGGTGTCACGCTCGGAGCGCAGTTGCTCGGGCACTCCATGATGAATCGGGTGCTGTCGAGTACGTCGGCAACCGTGGTGTCGTTGGCGATCTTGTTCGAGATGCCCGGCGCCACGATCGTCGCCGCCATCTGGCTCGGCCAAGTGCCACCCCTAGCCTTGCTGCCGGCAGCCGCGTTGATTTTGATCGGATTGGTCGTGGTCATCAGAGCAGCGGATGCCCGACCCACGATCAGTGAGTCTTCGCCGATTTGAGTACGACGCTCAGCGGTACCAGCGCGATCGCGGCAACCACCGCAACACCGATTCCCCAGGCGACGCCGAGGCCCTCGGCGATCGCGCCCACAGCCAGGGGAGCGACGACGAATCCGGCGCGCGAGAGCCAACTCACCACCGAGATACCCACGGCCGGTCGCACCCCGGGTAGATGGCCGGCGGCTCTGATGGCGGCGGGGAACAAGGTGGCCACACCGAAACCGGTCACCGCGGACGCCACGATAAAGGTCCAGGGAGTGGCTACTAGCAATCCGCCACCGAGGACTAGGGCCGTCGTTGCCATGGCGACTTGGGTCCATCGCCGTTCGCCGACCACGTCGATGATGCGATCGCCCGTGAAGCGCCCGATGGTCATCGCGACGGTGAATGCGACGAAGCCCCACCCCGCCATCGCTGCCGGTGTACCAATATCGGTCAGGTAGATGGATCCCCAGCGAGCCGGGATGTCTTCGATCATCACCGCCAGGATGATGAACGCCCCCAGTGCCCACACGATCGGGCGTAGTGCGATGCGTGCGGTGGTGAACGATGACGGATCGGCGTTGCTGAGCGAATCGATGTCGGATGCTTCCAGCGATTCCCCGTCGACGTAGGAATGCGGATCGGGTCCGCGGAGCAGCCAGGAGGCGGGCGCCAACCCGATGAGTGCCACCAGACCGGCCACGATGGTCAGCGTCCAGCCGAGCGATAGTCCCACTGCAGCGCTCGCTACCCCCACGAATCCACCGAGCACGGTGCCAAGTGACCAGAAGCCATGGAATCCGTTGAGTATGGATCGTTTGGTGAGATGTTGGATGCGCAGTGAGTGAGCGTTCATCGCGGCGTCCATCACTGCATCGAGCGCGCCGATCAGGAAAAGGGCGATTACTACTACGGCGAAGGTGTGCGCGAAGCCGAGCAGTGGGAGCACCGGTACGAGCGCGATGAGGCACACAAGTGCTACGACCCGACTGCTGGATCGGTTCATCAACGGCCCGGCCCACACACCCGCGAGCAGACCTCCGAATGCGCCGGCGGAGAGAGCAGCACCGATCTGGACATCGCTTAGGTCAAGGTCGGCTTGGACTTCGGCGAGTCTGGGCAGCCACGCAGACAAGGTGAGGGCGTTGGCTGCGAAGAGCGCGGACACCGCGATCCGCGCTCGCCGCAAGGACGTCGTCGTCTGCGCTGCATTCGCCACGATCAGAACTGTAGGTGGCGGGTGTACGAGGCTACGTGGCTAGAGTCGGACCGCACTAGGTGCACTTCAAAGTCCAAGCCGCGGAAGGGGCGACGATGACCACCAGGGAGATTCGCAGTCGACGGTCGAATCTGGCGGTGCCTGGTTCGAGCCCCAAGATGCTGGACAAGGCCCGGAGCCTGCCGGTCGATCAGATCTTCATGGATATCGAGGACGCGGTCGCCCCACTGGCCAAGCCCGATGCTCGCGTCAACATCGTTGCCGCTCTCAATGAAGGCGGGTACGAGGACAAGGTGCGGACCGTGCGGGTCAACGACTGGACCACGCCGTGGACCTACACCGATGTAATAGAGGTGGTGTCGGGGGCAGGTGCGAACCTCGATTGCATCATGCTGCCGAAAGTCCAAAGTGCCGAGCAGATCCAGGCGCTGGACATGCTGCTGACTCAGATCGAGAAGACCGAGGGTTTGGAAGTCGGACGGATCGGGATCGAAGCGCAGATCGAGAATGCGATGGGCCTGACCAAGGTCGATGAGATTGCGGCAGCCAGTCCACGGATCGAGACCATCATCTTCGGGCCCGCGGACTTCATGGCGAGCATCAACATGAAGTCTCTGGTCGTCGGAGAGCAACCAGCGGGCTACGACGTTGGTGATGCCTACCACTACATCCTGATGAGAATCCTGATGGCTGCTCGCGCGCACGACAAACTCGCGATCGACGGCCCCTACTTGCAGATCAAGGACGTGGACGGCTATCGACGCGTCGCGGGCCGCAGCGCGGCCTTGGGGTTCGACGGCAAGTGGGTGCTGCATCCAGATCAGATCGCCGCAGCGAACGAAGTCTTCTCGCCCACACAAGACGACTACGACCACGCAGAACTGATCTTGGACGCCTATGACTGGTACACCTCCGCCGCGGGCGGTGCTCGCGGAGCTGCGATGCTGGGTGACGAGATGATCGACGAGGCTTCCCGCAAGATGGCGCTGGTGATCGCAGGCAAGGGTCGGGCCGCGGGAATGTCCCGAACGAAGAGCTTCACGCCCCCGGAGGGCAGTTGATGCGCATCTCCCGTGAGCACGCAGCGGCACTCCTCGGACTGGGATCCGACGCGAGCCGCGATCAGGTGAACCGGGCATGGCGCGTGTGGGCCAAGTTGGCCCATCCCGATGCAGGAGGGGACCGCGGTCACTTCGAGGAACTGGTGCAGGCCCGCGCCGTGCTGCTCGCCGCGGGGCACGCAGAGAACGAGCCAACATCCGGTCCGGCTAGCTCGTGCGTTCCTCGAGTCCCATTGCGCAGCGTCGTCCGCCGCCCTGGTCGTGACGCATGGCTAGCTCTCGCGCTCGTCTTCGCTGCCGGCGTCGCTTTGTTGCTGTCGGCTTCCTTCGTGCCCGATCCGTTCGTGCCCGATCTCATGATGGCGCTGGCCGTCGGAGTGACAGCCGGTAGCGCAGCGTGGCTACTCCACCGTGGTCTGCTGCTACCCACCGCGGATACCGGCCATCGCATCTGCGTGCTGACGGCGTGCTGGTTTCCTCTCGCGGCCGCTCTCGCGGTGATCGCGGCCCTCCACGGCGTGACTGTCGTGGCGTACCTACCGATCATCGTCGTGCCGTTCGCGATGGCAGTCGCTCTCATCAATCCCGGAGCGGGACTGTGGCGACCGAGCCGTTCGCAGGCCTGAACGTGGACTGCTTGCGCTCCTAGGCGACCCCGCGCGCAGCCGTCGCGATCGCGTTAACATCGCCACAATCATTCGAGGGGAGTCCCACCGTGGGTCGTTTGCTCCAAACCGATGGGCTGACGCAGGATCAGCGAGACATCCTTGCCGGAATCCGGGAGTTCGTGGATGCGGAGATCATTCCGGTCGCCGGCGAACTCGAGCACAATGACGAGTACCCGAAGGACATCGTCGACGGCCTCAAGGAACTCGGTGTCTTCGGCTTGATGATCCCCGAGGAGTACGGCGGACTTGGGCAGTCGCTGCTCACCTATGCCTTGGTGGTGGAGGAGATCGCACGCGGCTGGATGAGTGTCAGTGGCGTCATCAATACCCACTTCATCGTCTCCCACATGGTGCTGCACCACGGTACGGACGAGCAGAAGCAGCACTATCTGCCGAAGATGGCTGAGGGGGAGATCCGTGGTGCGTTCAGCATGAGCGAACCCGGCTGCGGCTCCGATGTTTCGGCGATCACCAGTAAGGCAGTGCCCGACGGCGACGACTACATCCTCACCGGACAGAAGATGTGGCTGACCAACGGAGGATCATCGAATCTCGTCGCGGTGCTGGTGCGCACGGACAATGCGGCCCCGTCCGACTCCAGCGTCTACAAGCGGATGTCCACGTTCCTGATCGACAAGACCGAGGGCTTTGGCGAAGTGCGGCCGGGTCTGACCATTCCCGGCAAGATCGAGAAGATGGGCTACAAGGGTGTCGACACCACCGAACTGGTTATGGACGGATTGAAGTTGCCGTCGTCGGCCATCTTGGGCGGTGAGCCCGGGAAGGGCTTCTACCAGATGATGGATGGTGTCGAGGTCGGCCGAGTCAACGTGGCCGCGCGCGCTTGCGGTTTGGCTCTGCGCGCCTTCGAACTCGGCATCCAATATGCACAGCAACGCGTCACCTTCGGCAAGCAGATCAGCGAGCATCAAGCGGTTGCGTTCAGGCTTGCGGACATGGCCACCAAGGTCGAGGCCGCACATCAGATGATGGTTATGGCAGCCAAGACCAAGGATTCGGGTGCCCGCAACGATCTCGAGGCCGGCATGGCCAAGTACCTAGCGAGTGAATACTGCAAGGAGGTCGTCGAGGACTCCTTCCGGATCCATGGCGGCTACGGGTACTCCAAGGAATACGAGATAGAACGCCTCTACCGCGAGGCTCCCATGCTGATGATCGGGGAAGGAACCGCCGACATCCAGAAGATGATCATCGCCCGACGCTTGCTCGAGGACTACAAACTCAGGACCTGACGGTGCGATGCGTGAAGGTCGGATGTCCGCGATGACGGAAATCCCCTGTGTGGGTGCCGTGGTG
>JBMTHB010000086.1:0-6044 GCA_049435845.1 Candidatus Nanopelagicales bacterium
CGCAGATCACTGCCAACTCCTACGGCACGATCCCCGCGGACGAGCAGCCCGCAGACTCCCAGCCGTTAATCGTCAACGTCACCGGTCAGCAGTGGGTATGGACATTCGAGTACCCCCAGTACGACGGCATCGCATCGGAGAACCTCTACTTGGAGAAGGATCGACCGGTCTACTTCAACGTGACGTCCAAGGACGTCGTCCACAACTTCTGGGCCGTGGAGTTGGGTGTGAAGATCGACGCCAACCCAGGTGCCATCACCCAAACCGGTGTCACCCCCGACAAGCTCGGCACCTTCAACGTGCGATGCGCCGAACTGTGCGGGCTGCACCACGCGTACATGGAGACTCAGATCCAGGTGCTGGACAAGAGCGGCTTCTCGTCGTGGGCCCGGGAGATGGGTGGAGGTAAGACCTCATGAGTGCCACTGCCATCGTCTTCGGTACCCAGGTTCCGCAGCCCGTTCAGCACGGCAAGCCCGGCGGCATCATGCGCCGGCTCAACTTCGGTACCGGCCTGATCGGTGGACTCGGACTAGCCGCGATCGCCGCAGTCGTCACCAATGCATTTATCCCCTCTGGAGCCGCATCGAGCGTCGACTTCGCACCGATCGCTCCGCAATTGGTGTACCTCGCTGCACTCCTGGGCTGGGTTATCGGCTTCATGGCCGGCATGGGTGCCTTCATCGGCCCGATCCGCTGGCTCCTGGGTCGCGATCTCACCCACGCCGATGCCGAATACATGGCGGGCAAGGACCAAGGCAAAGGCCGCTACTGGAAGTTCACTACCGATCACAAAGTGGTGGGTATCCAGTACTTGATCATGACCATGACGATCCTGGGCTTCGGTGGTCTGCTTGCGATGCTCATTCGCACCGAGCTCGGTGTGACCTGGGCCGAGGTGTTCACTCCGTCGTTCTACAACTCGATCATCGGCACACACGGCATCGCCATGATCATCGGAATGATCATCGTGGTGATGGGTCCCATCGCGAACTTCATCATGCCGATCATGATCGGTGCTCGAGATATGGCATTCCCGCGACTGAACGCGCTGAGCCTGTGGCTACTCGTGGCAGCCGTGCCGTGCTTGATCAGCTCCTTGTTCCTCGGGGGCATCCAGGACGGCTGGTCGGTGTACCAACCGCTCGCATCGCAGGGCCCACCGGGAATGCTCGGCTACCAGATGACGATCATCGTCTTCGCACTCTCCACCGGTATCGCCAGCGTCAACGTCATGACCACGATCCTCACGATGCGGGCGAAGGGCATGACCTGGTCGCGCACCCCGATCCTGGTCTTTGGCATCTTCGCCGCAGCCCTTATGGGGCTGTATGCCTTCCCCTTCTACCAGTATTCGCAGATCCTGGCGTTGAGCGACCGAATATTCAGTACCTCCTTCTTCAATCCGCTCGAAGGCGGCAGCGTCTGGCTGTACGAGAACCTCTTCTGGTTGCTCGGCCATCCCGAGGTGTACGTCATCTTGATCCCCTCGACGGCACTGATGCTGGAGCTGCTGCCGGTCTTCTACCGAAAGCCCCTGTTCTCATTCAATTTCGCAGTAGCCGGCATCGTCGGTGTGGTCGCGTTGAGCGGATTGGTGTGGGCACACCACATGTACATGACCGGTTGGGCGCCGGCGGTGAACTACCCGTTCATGCTGTCCACCGAGATGATCTCGATACCGGTCGGGTTCCTAGTGCTCGTCGTGATCGGCACGATGTGGCGTGGAGTGGTGTGGACGAGGCTGCCGATCATGGCCGTCTACGCAGTCATCTTCAACAAGATGATCGGCGGCGTCACCGGCATCTACCTGTCCGATGTGCCTGCCGATCAGTACTTCCACGGCAGCATGTTCGTGGTCGCCCACTTCCACTTCATGCTGATGGGCGTCGGACTCTTCGGCGCCATGGGCGGCATCGCGTTCTACTTCCCGAAGATGACCGGTCGAATGCTCGACGAACGGACCGGGTCTATCGGGTTCTGGACGGCTTTCGTTGGCTTCCAGATCACCTTCATGTCGATGTTCGTCGCCGGTCTGCAGGGCCAGCCGCGACGAGTTCTGCAATTCGACGACCTGTTCAACATCTCCAACTGGATCTCCACGATCGGCGCCTACACGATCGGCGTCGGCATGCTCATCTTCCTCGGCGCCATCATCTCCTCGTGGAAGTACGGTGACATCGCGTCCTCCAACCCGTGGGGTTCGAAGTCCCTCGAGTGGCAGACCCCCACCCCGGTTCCCCTGGAGAACTTCGCGGTCCTGCCGGTCGTGACCGAGCGTCCCTACAACTACGGCGTGCCCGATCCGTATGACAAGGAATTCGCAGCGGAAGACGGGGATCGAACCGAGAAGGTGGGTGCGCAATGAGCACCGACGCAGTGAGCACCCAGACCACTCCGCTCTACCCGACTACCGGAGAGCCGATCGCCGATATCTCCCGGCGCACCAAGGTGGGTTTGTGGACGCTGATCGTGATGAGCGTCTCCGGCACCTTGGCCCTGGTGATCAGTTACTCCTACCTGTGGGCACTCAACGTCAACGGTGGTTGGGCCCCGCCCGGCGCCAGTCTCACCGCCAATCAGACCAACTCCACCCTGCCCGGCAAGAGCGACGCGACCTTCGCACCCGAGTGGCCGTTCTGGGCGATCTTCGGTTTGACCGTCTTAGCCACCATCGCGATGTGGTTCGGTTACAAGGAACTGAAGAAGGGCCACCGTGGCGGCATGTTCCTCGGTGGCGGAGTATCGCTTCTCATCACAATCGCAGCTCTCGTGGCCCAGTGGATACAGATCACCACCTTCCCCTTCGGTGCGACGCAGGGCGCCTACGCATCGGCAGTGCTGTTGCTCTGCGCAGAGAACATCTTCAATCTGCTGATTCTCGTCTTCCTGCACACGGGGCTCTTGAATCGAACTCGCAAGGGACTCATCTCACCGCTGGTGTACTACCAAACGAAACTGGTGAGTTACTGGATGGTGTGGATTTGTATCTCGGTACTGCTGGGTGCCCTGCTGACCACTTTCCTGGTCGAGAGCCCTAATACTGATCCATCGATCTTCGGAACGTTCAAGCAACTGTCCTGATGGGCACGCAGTCTGTAGCCGAAGCCCGCACCCCCGATCCGACGCGGACCCCATCGATCCTGCGCATCACAGCCCCGCTTGCCGTCGGCATCCCCATCATGTTGCTCGTCGTCGCCTCCCTCGGTGGGCTGAGCGAATCCGACATTCCCGGTCTACCCGTTGTCCCCTTAGCGACCCTGGTGTCGTTGCCCATCGATATCTGGATCCGGGATATCGCCATGGCGCTCACTGTGGGTGGAGCGATCGTGGGTGGAGTGCTGGCTCCGCGTCCCGACGCGCGCATCGGTCGTCTCACGTCCTGCGCAGCACTGGTGTGGCTCGCTGCACTTGCCATCCAAGCCGTACTCACGGTCTCCGAAGTACTCGCGATGCCGCTGCGATCGGCTTTCGACCCGACGATCATGTGGTCGTTGCTCACCCAGACGACCCTGGGACGGGTCATATTGATCCAATTCGCCCTCGTCGCCTTGGTAGCGGTGCTGGGTTGGGTTGTCCTGGATCGCGTCACCGGCATGATCATCGTGTTGGCGGCTGGCACCTCCGCATTCCTCCTCGGATTCACCGGCCACTCCGGCATCTCGGATGGGCACGCGGCAGCGACTATCAGTCTGGGATTGCATGTGGTGGCGGCGACGGCATGGATAGGAGGCTTGATCGCGACCATTGCCTTCGTTGCAGCCGGAGCTTCCGGCCGCCCAGTCGTGCTGCGCCGATTCAGCGTGCTGGCCTTGATCTGTGTGATCCTGCTTGCTGAAAGCGGCCTGCTGAACGCTTCGTTGCGCATGGATGGCCCGGCTGCACTGATCACGAGTCCGTACGGCGCGATCATCACCGCCAAGGTCTGCGTACTCATCGTGCTCATCGGCTTCGGTTGGCGGCAACGCACACGTGTCATCGATCGCATGACCGATGAGAGCAGAACCCGCAGCCTGGTCCAGCTGGGTGCGTGGGAGATCGCGTGGATGGGAATCGTCCTCGGATTGTCTGTTGCGCTGGCCCGGACCGCGCCGCCGGCGGGTGTGGTGTCGGGCGACGCTATGTCGTTCGCGTCCGTCGTTCTCCTCGGCTTGGGAATCCCCCTCGCGCTCACCTCGGCTACGGCCCGACAAGGCCCACGAATTCTGCGCAGTTACCCCGAAGCGGTCGCGGTGCTCGCAGTTGCCGCCATGTTCGCATTTCCGACCGCGATGCAATCCCAGATCGCCGGACCGCAAGTGATCGCGATCCTCGCCCTTGTGACACTCCCAGTCCTGGGATGGCTCTTCTTCACATCGGTCGGAACGTCGATCACCGCCCTATGCATCGTCGCCGTATCCGTTCCGGTGCTCGCATGGTGGGCCGAACGTGGAATCGTCGGGGGCCTGACCTGGTCCACGTGGATGATCGCAGGCTTGGGTATCGCGATGGTCACCCTCGTCGCAATCCGGCGACGGGCAGTCCCCGCTCCCACTGCGCGGGACAGTGACAAGGTGTCGGCATGAGTGAGAATCGACGACGTTGGAAGGACCTGTGGACCCTTCACCTGCCGTTGGTGCTCGTACTCGCGTTGTGCACCTACGCGACGATCAATCAGTACCACCGTTGGCAAATCGGCGTGGATCGCTCCTTTTGGTACATGATCCAGTGGCCGACCATCGGCATCTTCGCCGTCATCGTGTGGAACCGATATCGCAAGCACGGCAGCTTCAGCAACTGGCTCGTCAAGTACTACCGCGAACGGGCGGCGAGGTTCGAAGTCGAGGCCGAGGCGAAGGAACGCGCCGAGATCGAGAAGCTCGAGGAAGACCCCGGCGCACAGGCGTGGCAGGAGTACGTGGACCAGTTGCACCGCGAAGACCCACCCGGTGGGCCGCCGGAGCGCACCACTTCGCGGTAGCGCGCCGATTCAGCCCTTCGGACGATGCGGCTGGATCGCGTCGGCGGGAATGTGGCCGAAGCGCCCAGCTTGGAAGTCCTCGAACGCCTCGATCACCTCGGCCTTGGTGCTCATCACGAAGGGGCCGTACTGGAACGTCGGTTGCCGCAGCGGCACACCGCCGATGATGAACATCTCCAGGTTCGGCGACCGTGACTCCTGCTTCTCAGCAGCCGTGATGCGCAGCGCATCGCCGTTGACGAGGACCGCCATCTGGCCGGTGTGCACCGGTCGCTGCTCGGCACCCACGCTTCCCGAGCCGGCGAGGGTATAGGCGAGAGCGTTGAAATCGCTGCGCCAGGGAATGTCGATCTGCGCGCCAGGAGCCAAGGTCAGGTGCGCGATGGACAGGGGAGTGTGCGAAATGCCCGGACCGTTGTGGCCGGCGATCTCTCCGGCCAGAACGCGCAGCACGGCGCCACCATCGGCGCTCGTGACCATCGCGACATCCGCGCCCTGTAGGTCCTGATACTGCGGCGCGATGCGCTTCTTGCCGGTTGGCAAGTTGATCCACAGTTGCAGGCCGTGGAAGAGGCCACCGGACTCCACCAGGTGCTCCGGGGGTGTTTCGATATGCAAGATGCCATCGCCGGCGGTCATGTACTGGGTGCCGCCTTCCAGGATCGTGCCGCCTCCACCGTGGTTGTCCTGGTGCAGGAACTGTCCGTCGATGAGGTACGTGAACGTCTCGAAGCCGCGGTGCGGATGCCACGGGGTGCCCTTGGGCTCACCAGGTGCGTACTCGACCTCGCCCATCTGGTCCATGTGGATGAACGGATCGAGATCGGCGGCGTCGATTCCGGCGAAGGCACGACGCACCGGGAAGCCCTCACCCTCGTACCCCTGCGGAGCGCTGGTCACGGTCTTGACGGTGCGCAGTGTCGCCTGGGGCGCCAGGCTCAAGCGGGGCAGGGTCATGGTGTCGGCGGTCACGGCGGGCATGGCGTCTCCTCTTAGTTCGACGATCTCCTCTTAGTTCGACAATCAAGATTAGTTTAGCCTTCAACTATCCACGAGCGCAAGTGGTGGGGTCAGCCGTGCCTGG
>JBMTHB010000087.1:0-5967 GCA_049435845.1 Candidatus Nanopelagicales bacterium
CACGCAGTGGTGGTGAGACTCCGGATGGGCGCGGTCGATCGACCCACGACGACCTTCGTGGTGGAACGTGCGTGCGATCGACGATCGGGAGGTGGCGCGTGATCCTGGGGCGACTACGGCACGGATCCCGACCGCGGCGTGGGAGGTGGCGCGGTCGGGCTTGACCGACGGCCCGGTGCTCATTCAGGTGATGCGGCGCGGCTACGTCCCCGGCCTGGCCTGCCGTGAATGCCGCCTCCCTGCGTTGTGTGTCGACCAGACTTGCCGTGGACCTGAGGAAGTGACGTCGGGCCACGCGATTCCCCGCTGCGTGCGATGCGGCACGCTCGCCGGTTCCTGGAGTTGCCCTTCCTGCGGCTGCCAGCACATGCGCGCGATAAGCGTCGGCGCGGGCCGGACCGCGGAGGAATTGGGCCGCGCATTCCCCGGAGTGCCGGTCTTGTGGTCGGAGGCCGATCGCATGGTGCGAGACGTTGCGGGGACGCCGGCGCTCGTGGTCGCTACCCCGGGAGCCGAACCACGCGCGGAAGGTGGCTACAGCGCGGTCGTGCTGCTCGACGCCAAAGCGGCGACGTCCACGTTGTCGGCGCGCGAGCAGTTGGTGCGTCGGTGGTTCGGAGCGGCACGTTTGGTCCGCACCGGCGCCCAGGTCTGCGTAGTTGCCGATCCTGGAACACCGGAGGTCCAAGCACTCATGCGATGGGATTCCCGATGGTTCGCACAGCGTGAGCTCGACGAACGCAGGGAGATCGGGCTGCCGCCGATCAGCCGCGTCGCCGAACTGACCGGCCCGGCGGGTGCGGTGATGAGCCTGGATCGATCGATCTCCGTTACACATCGCACGTTGGGTCCGGTGGATGTCGAAAGCCGATCACGCAGTTACCTGCTGGTCCCCAGGGCGCACGCGCAGACCCTCACGCGGCAACTGGCCGAGGCGTTGCGCAGCGCGTCGGTGGGTGAGACGGCCGTGCGCGAGGTGCGGGTGCGGATGGATCCTCGGGATATGTAGCGAACACCCAGCGCGTGGTGCGCGCTGGTGGAGTGCCCTCGTCGCGGTCCTACACTCCTGTAAGTGAGCGTCGTTCCCATCCGCCTGTTCGGTGATCCCGTGCTGCGTTCCCCGGCAGCGGAGGTGGTGGACTTCGACAAGGAACTTCGCAAGCTCGTGCAGGATCTGACCGACACGATGCGCGAGGCTCCCGGGGTCGGCCTGGCCGCCCCCCAGTTGGGCGTTTCGCTACGCGTGTTCACCTACTGGGTCGACGACGAACTCGGTCATCTGGTGAATCCGGTGCTCGACCTCTCCGACGAATTGCAGGACGGTGAGGAAGGCTGCCTGTCCGTCCCGGGCCTGGCATTCGAGTGCAAGCGGGCCAAGCGGGTCGTCGCCAAGGGTCGCAACATGTACGGCGAACACATCACCGTGGAAGGCAGTGACCTGCTCGCCCGCTGCGTCCAGCATGAGACCGATCACCTCGATGGCATCTTGTTCATCGATCGCCTGGATCAGCAGACCCGAAAAGAGGCGATGAAGGCCATTCGGGAATCCGACTGGTTCGGCGTCGACCCCGTCGCGGTCAAGATCAGCCCTCATACCCAGTCGTCGCGGTGGCTGTGACGCCGTTGCGCGTCGTCTTCGCCGGTACCCCGGAGGTAGCGGTACCCAGCCTTCGTGCGCTGGTGGCCTCCGAGCACGAGGTGGTCGGGGTGATCGCGCGGCCCGATGCGCCCACAGGTCGAGGACGACGCATGCGCGCCTGTCCGGTGGCGGAGGTGGCACGCGAGCTGTCGATTCCCCTGACCCAGCCTGCCTCGCTGACCGCAGACTCCATCGACGCACAGTTACGCCACTGGCGACCGGACGTGGTGATCGTGGTCGCCTACGGTCTGCTCATCCCCGGTCGATTGCTGGACTTACCGCGTTTCGGCTGGGTCAACGCGCACTTCTCGGCACTACCTCGCTGGCGGGGTGCCGCGCCGGTGCAATACGCGATAGCCGCCGGCGATGAGTCGGTGACCGTCACCACCTTCCGGATAGATGAGGGTCTGGACACCGGACCGGTGCTTGCGTCATCCGAACCGATAGCTATCGGCGACCGGGACGACAGTGGTCGGTTGTTGACTCACCTGGCGGACGTAGCGGCACGGCTGGTGGTGTCGACGGTCGACCAGTTGGCCGCAGGCACCGCCGCTTCGACTCCGCAGGAGACCGAGGGAGTCTCCTACGCCCCGCGCATCGGCACTGACGACGCGCGCATCGATTGGAGCAGGCCGGTCGATGAGGTGGATCGATGGATCCGCGCGTGCACACCGTCCCCGGGTGCGTGGACCACTTTCGCGGGCACCCGCATCCGGATCGGCACCCCGCGCGGGGTGATCCACGGCTCGTCCACGCCGAGACAGATCATCACCGAGAAGCACCGGGTGCTCGTCGGCGCGGCGGATGGATTCCTCGACCTCGGCATGGTGCAGCCGATGGGCAAGCAGGAGATGGCTGCATCGGATTGGGCGCGCGGGCTTCGCGAGGCAGCGCCCGGAGAGTTCGACGCGTGATTGATAGAGCGCGAGAAGCTGCGTACCAGTTGCTCGCTGCGGTTCGCAACGACGATGCCTATGCCAACATCGCCTGGCCGAGCATCATGGACCGCTACCAACTCACCGGTAGGGATGCGGCGTTCGCCACGGATCTGGCCTACGGCACATTGCGGTGGCAGGGCTTCTACGACGCGGTGGGGAGTCGGTGCTCTTCTCGACCGTGGCATGAGGTCGACCCTGCCCTTGTGGACGTCATCCGACTGGGAATCCACCAACTCCTCGCCATGCGCGTTCCCGACCATGCGGCAGTGGACTCCTCGTGCGAGTTGGCCCGTTCGATCGGATTCGACGATCGCGGTCGGGTGGGGTTCGTCAACGGTGTCCTGCGGTCGGTCGGTCGCAAGACTTCTGAGCAATGGCACACCGAACTGGAAGCTTCCCCGGCCACGGATGCCTCGCTCGCGCTCACGACATCGCATCCGGAGTGGGTGGTCGCGGCGCTCCGCGAAGCCCTGGAAGCGCACGAAGGCGGCGCCGTCACCGACGAGCAATTGCGCGACGCTCTGCTGGCCGATAACACTCCCAGCAGGCCGTGCCTGGCGTTCCGGCGCGGCGAAGCAGCGGATGAGCCGGGCGTGAGTCCCGCGCGGTGGTTGCCATCAGCCGGCATCGTCGATTCCGGCATGCCCGGGGAGATAGGCGCGGTGCGCGACGGGCGCGCGATCGTGCAGGACGAAGGAAGCCAGTTGGTGGTCCAGGCGCTGCTCTCCGTCCCGGTGACACCACCGGAATCGAGTTGGCTCGACATGTGCGCCGGACCGGGAGGTAAGGCGGCGCTGCTCGCCGACGCCGCGCTCGCCGATGGTGTGTCCTTGCTGGCGGTCGAGCTGCATCCGCATCGCGCCGACTTGGTACGCCGCATTGTCGGTATCGAATCGGTTGAAATCCTGACTGCGGACGCCATGACCAGACCTTGGGGTAGCCGCTTCTTCGATCGCATCCTGGTCGATGCTCCGTGCACCGGGCTCGGTGCATTGCGACGACGCCCGGAGGCCCGCTGGCGACGAGAGCCCACGGATGTGCCAATCCTGGGAGCGCTGCAACGGCGGTTATTGGATGTCGGGCTGTCCTCACTTCGCGCTGGCGGCGTGTTGGGCTACGTGACGTGCTCACCCCACATCGCAGAGACCGTCGACATCGTCGATGAAGTGCTCGTGCATCACGACGACGTCGAGATCCTCGACGCCCGCGAATACATGCCCGGAGTCCCTGACCTGGGACCGAGTCCACATGCTCAATTGTGGCCTCACCTGCACGGCACCGACGCAATGCACCTAGCGCTGTTGCGCCGTACTTGAGCGCTCGACTTAATGTGGAGGAAGCAACTCACATAGTGCCCGGTACACACCGGGTGAACCGGCGATGAGAGGTCCGGCGCCGGATACTCCGTGGTCTGCCAAGAACGGCGACACTGTGCCACCTGCTTCTTCGATGAGACAGACCGCCGCGAGGCAGTCCCATGCATGGATGTGCATCTCCACGTAACCGATCAATTGCCCGGCCGCGACGTAGGCGAGGTTGAGGGCACCGGATCCGGTGCGCTGGTACATCCCTCCGGCGTTGAGCAACCTGCGCATGATCTCGGCCAGATCGTCCGGCTGGGTTCGCGGCGAGCACCCGACACCTGTGAGACCTTCGCTGAGCGCGGACGCCGCGCGCACTTGGATCGCAGTTCCGTTACGTGTTGCTCCAGCACCTCTTCGCGCGGCATACGTCTCGTCGGTCACCGGGTTGTAAACGACGCCGACCTGAACGCCGTCCGTGTCCGCGTAGGCGATGGAGATGCACCAGGTGGGTAATCCCAGGAGGAACGGTTGCGTACCGTCGATGGGGTCGACCACCCACGTTCCGGCACCCGAGTGTCCGGAGGTGAGTCCATGCTCCTCACCCACGAAGGCATCCCCGGGAAAGGCCGAGAGCAGTTCACGGGTGATCAGGTGCTCGGTCTCGCGATCGGCCTCGCTGACCAGATCCTGCGTGCCCTTGTGCTCGACGTCCAGAGATGCCGCACGTGCGAAATAGTCCAGCGCCAGTCGACCTGCGCACCGCGCAGCGGACAGGGCGACCTCGAAGCGTTCGTCGATGGCGCGCGTGGAATCGGGCACGGCCTCACCCTAGGTGGTCTCCGCATGAAGCCCACCAGGCCACGGATCGAACCGGGGCTAGCCTGAGCGCGTGGATGTGGTGATCTCACCGAGTGTGCTGAATGCCGACTTGTCGTGCCTGCGGTCGGAAGTGGAGGCGATCGCCGCGGTCTCCGACATGATCCACCTCGATGTGATGGACAACCACTTCGTTCCCAACCTCACGTTCGGTCTTCCGGTGGTGGAGTCGCTCGTGACGAGCACGAACGTCCGCGCCGATTGCCATCTGATGATCGATGACGCTGATCGCTGGGCACCGTACTATGCCGAGGGGGGCGCCTACAGCGTCACCTTCCATGTGGAGGCAGCACGCGATCCCGCGGGAGTGTGCCGGCAGATCCGGCAGGCGGGGGCGCGCGCCGGAGTGGCCGTCAAGCCCGGCACCGATCTCGATCGCATCGATGCGCTCGGCGATGTGGTGGACATGATCTTGGTGATGACCGTCGAACCTGGGTTCGGAGGGCAGTCCTTCATGTTCGACATGCTCGACAAGGTTGCGCGAGCCCGCCGGATCGCCGATCGGGCGGCAGGGGACGTGTGGGTGCAGGTGGATGGAGGTGTGGGACCGGACACCATCGCGCAGTGCGCACAGGCGGGTGCCAATGTCTTCGTCGCTGGATCGGCGGTATTCCGCAGCGACGATCCTGCAGCGATGGTCCAGAACCTTCGATCACTGGCCGTTGCAGCGCTTCGATGACGGATCCGCGGAAAGCACCCAGGAGAGAAACCCGTGATGATCGCCGCTGAGCCGTCACCATGGGACAGCGCCATGGATCGTGCGTTGGAGCTGGCGGTGCACCCGCGGGCGCCGCGCGGTGCCAACCCCCGAGTGGGATGCGTGATCGTGGACGATCAAGGTCGCATCGTCGGTGAAGGGTGGCACGAGGGAGCGGGAACGGCGCACGCGGAAGTCATGGCGCTGCGCGATGCCGGCGATCGTGCAGCAGGAGCTACGGCGGTCGTCACCTTGGAGCCATGCCGCCACCATGGTCGAACCGGTCCGTGCGTTCGCGCACTCGTGGCTGCGGGCATCCAGCGGGTGGTGTTCGCCCACACGGACCCCTCACCGGATGCCGGCGGTGGCGCGAGTGAACGGGCGCATGGTGTACGTCATGCTGGACGACTCTAACGAGCTGCACGCCTACTACCGCATGGACGATCTCAACGTGAAGGACGCGGGCAAGCTCAAGCTCAACCTCGCCCAGTACCGCGAGATGGCGGCCTTTGC
>JBMTHB010000088.1:0-5927 GCA_049435845.1 Candidatus Nanopelagicales bacterium
TGATACCGCCAACCGTCGCGACGAACACGTCCTTGTCGGCGAGCTTGAGACCTGCCACGCGTTCGGTTATCGCGACGAGCATCGCGACGCGCGATGAGTCCAGGCCTGAGACACCGCGCCTGGGATTCGGGTTGGTGGTGGGGGCCACCAGCGCCTGCACCTCCGCGAGCATCGCACGACGACCTTCGATGGTGACAGTCACGCAGGTGCCGGGCACCGGTGTTACCCGTTCTTCGCGGAACAGCATGCTCGGGTCCACTACTTCCTGCATGCCCTTGTCGGTCTGCTCGAAGCATGCGACCTCATCGGCTGGCCCGTAGCGGTTCTTCACCGCGCGCAAGAGACGCAGCGATGTTTGACGATCGCCGTCGAGCGAGAGCGTGGCATCGCAGATGTGTTCCAAGGCTCGCGGTCCGGCCACGGTGGATTCCTTGGTGACCTGGCCGACCAGGCACACCGGGATGCCGCGTTCCTTGGCGACGCGGGTGAGGGCCTGCGCGACCTCCATCACCTGCGCGACTCCTCCGGCGCGGCCATCAACGTCTGCCGATGCGATGGTCTGCACCGAATCGACGATCACCAGGGAGATGTCCTTGCCGAGCGCATCGATGTGACCGATCACATTGGCAAGGTCGGTTTCGTCGGCGATGAACAGTTGCTCGCTGTCCACGCCGATGCGGGACGCGCGGACGGCGATCTGGTCGACGCTTTCTTCACCGGACACGTACAGGGCGGCCTTGCCGGACTTCTCGGCGATCGCGTTGGCGACATTCAGAAGTAGCGTGCTCTTGCCGGCGCCGGGTTCGCCACTGACCAGCAGCACCTGTCCGGCGACGAGTCCGCCACCTACTACGCGGTCGAACTCACCGATGCCGGTGGTGATGCGCGGCACCGGGCCTTGTGCGGTGACCGTGGACACCGGCCTCGCCGGGGTGATCGGTGTATTCCCCTGCGTGGATGCTCGCCTGCCGGGCGCTGGTGTGGTGGCCACGACCTCGGCGACGGTGCCGAACTCCCCGCACTTCACGCACTTGCCGGTCCAGCGCAACGCGGTCGCTCCGCAGGCGGAGCACTCGTACGACGGCTTGGACTTGGCCATGGGCGTTGTGGTTACGGAACTGGATCGGCCGGGTGCGGGGAGAGTGCGATGTCCGTGGGGTTCTTGCGCAGCAGCACATCGCGCTTGGCGCACATCTCGGCCAAGACCTCGTAGGCCTCTTCCCCGATCAAGGCGACGATCTCGTCCCGGGAGGAGATGTAGACCGGCTCGGTGCCCACATGAGCGTCGGTGTTGCCGGTGCAGTACCAGTGGAAGTCGTGACCTCCCTCACCCCACCCGCGGCGGTCGTACTCCCCGAGCACTACCACTAGACGCTCCTTGCCGTCCTCGTACTCCATGTCCTCGTAGGTGCGACGCAGCGGCAACTGCCAACAGACTTCCGGCTTGGTCTCGATGAACGAGACACCCTCCTGATTGGCCAGGTGATGTAGAGCGCAGCCGTAACCGCCTTCGAAGCCTTCGGAGTTGTGGAAGATGCAGGCACCCTCGATGACCCGGGTCTTGCTCGCCCCGTCCTCCTTCTCGGTCCAGCCGCCCTTCTGCGCTACCTCGTAGTGCTCCCACAGCTCGGGGGTGAGTTTGTCCACCCATTTCTCCACCCGCTTCTTGTCCTTCTTCTCCGAGAAGTGCGCCCCATGCACACAACAGCCGGCGTCGGGTCGATTCGAGTCGATGCCCTGGCAACCGCGACCGAAGATGCAGGTCCAGCGAGAGGTCAGCCAGGTCAAGTCCGCTCGGATCAACTGCTCGTTGTTGGCCGGATCGACGAACTCGACCCACTGACGGGGGAAATCCAAAGCGACTTCGGGCACCCGGTGAGCCTAGGCGAACGAGGTGACATCGGCGACGCCGCGGGGGTCGTTCTGGGACGTAGGGTGAGCACGTGCGTATGGGTGTCCTGGATGTGGGAAGCAACACCGTCCATCTGCTTCTCGTCGACGCGCACTATGGAGCTGCTCCCATCCCGGCGTCAAAGCACAAGACGCAGATGCGGCTTGCCGAGCACATCGACTCAGACGGAAACGTCGACCAGGCGCTCGTGGATTCTTTGGTCTCCTTCATCGCGGAAGGTCAAGAACTTGCGGAGGATCGGGGAGCGACCGAGATCATCGCCTTCGCGACGTCGGCCATCCGCGATGCCGGCAACGGCGAGGCGGTGATCGAGCAGATCCGCGATCGCACCGGAATCTCGATCGATGTCCTGTCCGGCGACGACGAAGCTCGATTGACCTTCCTGGCAGTACGCAGGTGGTTCGGCTGGTCCTCGGGGCGATTGCTCGTGATGGACATCGGTGGCGGTTCCCTGGAACTGGCGGCCGGGAGCGACGAGGAGCCCGACGTGGCGATCTCACTGCCGCTGGGTGCCGGGCGATTGACGCGTGACTTCGTAGCGGGCGATCGGGCGGGTGAGGCTCAGATCAAGGCGCTGCGCAAGCACGCACGCGCGATGATCGCCGATTCCATTGGTCCGCTGAGGCGCTCGGCTCCGCCCATGTTGTCTGCCGCGACCAGCAAGACCTTCAAGCAGTTGGCACGCATCGCCGGAGCTCCGTCGTCGTCGGAGGGTATGTACGTGCGCCGTCGGTTGAAGTCATCCGATGTTCGCCAACTCGTCACGCTGCTATCGGGATTGAGCGCCGGGGAACGCGTCAAACTTCCAGGTGTGTCTGCGGGTCGCTCGGGCCAGTTGCTCGCCGGCGCGATCGTCGCCGAGGCCGCAATGGATCTACTCGAGGTCGAGGAACTCGACGTCTGCCCGTGGGCGCTGCGCGAGGGTGTGATCTTGCGTCGAATGGACGCCCTGACGCCATGAGCGCCTGGGATGTCAGCCCGACCAGCGTGGTCGAGCTCGGGCTGACGCAAGCGCAGGTCCGTGAGCGGATCGAGCGCGGTGAGGTCAACGAAGCACCGACCGCGAACGCTCGGAGTCTGGCCGACATCATCCGAAAGAACACCTTCACCTGGTTCAACGCTCTGATCGGATCGATGTGGGTGATCATGCTGATCGTCGCACCGATCCAGGACTCGCTCTTCGGCTTCGTGATCGTGGCCAACACGCTCATCGGCATCGTGCAGGAGTACCGCGCAGCCCGGACGCTGGAGAAGCTCGCGGTGGTCGGCGAGGCCAAACCGGTGGTGCGCCGCGATGGCGAGGAAGTGGAAGTTCGTCCTTCAGAGGTGGTCCTCGACGACGTCATAGTGCTGCGAAGCGGCGATCAGCTCGTGGTGGATGGTGAGGTCCTCGAGGCTTCGGGTTTGCAGATCGACGAGAGCCTGCTTACCGGGGAAGCCGATCCGGTCGATAAGCACATCGGGGATACCGCAATGTCCGGGTCGTTCGTCGTGGCCGGTGCGGGTGCCTATCGCGCCACCCGCGTGGGCAAGGCGTCTTTCGCCGCAGGCCTGACCGAACAGGCGAAGAAGTTCGAGTTGACCAACTCCGAACTGCGCGATGCGATCAACCGGTTCATCCGGATCGTCAGCTACTTCCTGGTGCCGGTCGGCATCCTGCTGCTGACGTCGCAACTGATCCGAGCAGAACTACCGGTGAACGAAGCCATTCGCGGAACGATCGCCGGTGTCGTCACGATGGTTCCCGAGGGCCTGGTGTTGCTTACCTCCATCGCGATGGCGGTGTCGGTCATCCGACTAGCCAGCCGGCGGGTCCTGGTGCAGGACCTACCCGCGGTCGAGGTACTCGCACGGGTGGACACGGTGTGCGCGGACAAGACCGGAACCTTGACCGAACCCGGCATGCATCTGGGGGACGTCGTGGTGGTGGGGGATGAATCGGAAGTCGACGTTCGCATCGCCCTGGGGGCCATCGCTGCAGCGGAAACATCGCCGAACCCCACGATCCTGGCCATCGAGCAGTCGTGTCCGGATCCGGGTTGGGAGGTCCTGAGTTCGGTGCCCTTCTCCAGCGCGCGCAAGTGGTCGTCGGTTGCGTTCGACGGGCACGGCGCATGGGTTATCGGGGCGCCGGAAATGGTGGCACCGAGCGACGATGGGTTGCACACCGCCGCGGCGCCCTTCGCTAGCGAAGGCGCCGGCGTGCTCGTGGTCGCGCGTGGCACCGAAGCGGCGCTGGATGCCGATGCAGGTCCAGGTCCGGTTACCCCGGTCGGATTGGTGGTCATCGATCAGAAACTGCGCTCCGATGCCCGCGACACCGTCGAGTACTTCCTCGATCAAGGAGTGCGCATCAAGGTCATCTCCGGCGACAACGCGGAGACAGTGGGCGCCATCGCAGCCCAAGCCGGGGTACCCGGGGCCGATGATCCGGTGGATGCGCGCTCCGCGCCGGTCGACACAGACGAACTCGCCCAGGTCATGGCCACACGCTCGGTGTTCGGCCGGGTCAACCCGGCGCAAAAGCAGCAGATGGTCGACGCTCTGCACCTCGGTGGATCGACCGTCGCGATGACCGGTGACGGAGTGAACGACGTCCTCGCCTTGAAGAACGCGGACTTGGGCATCGCGATGGGATCCGGATCGGGCGCCACCCGGGCGGTTGCCCAACTAGTGCTACTCGATAGCAAGTGGTCGGTGCTGCCGAGTGTGGTCGCCGAAGGACGCCGTGTGCTCGGCAACATCGAACGCGTTTCGGACGTGTTCTTGACCAAGAGCGTGTACTCCACCGTCATCTCAGTGATGACCGGCGTGTTCGCCGTTGCGTTCCCCTTCCTACCCCGGCATCTGTCCTTGGTGAGTGCGCTCACCATCGGCATACCGGGATTCTTCCTGGCCCTGATGCCGAACAAGGAGCGGTTCCGTCCTGGATTCTTCAAGCGTGTGCTGGTGTTCGCGGTGCCGGCCGGCTTCATCGCGGCAGCGTCAGCATGGACGAGTTATGCGATCGCGTTGTGGGTGGGCGAGCCCGTACTCAGTGCCCAGCAGGCTGCCACGGTGACCTTGTTCATCGTGGCAACTGGGGTGCTCGCCATCGCCGCCCGACCCTTGAACCTGGTGCGCTGGGGGATCATCGCCGGCATGGTGGTTGCATTCACCGCAGTGCTGTTCATTCCACCGTTGTCGGAGTTCTTCGCCCTGAGTCTGGCGCCCGAGCGCTACAGCCTTGTTGCCATCGGGGTGGGAGTACTCGGTGCGCTGGCGGTCTGGTTCGCGGGAGTCATCGCCGACCGCTGGCGAAGGGCGGGTGTCGATGGTCCCTGAAAGGCCCCCTCAGCCGACCATCGGATTGTCGACGTCGTCGGTGTATCCGGAGTCCACGGCCGTTGCATTTGAACTTGCCAGTGCCTTGGGCTACGACGGCGTGGAGATCATGGTCGGTACCGACGCGATGAGCCAGGACTCCGCAACGCTGGAGGCCCTGCGCGACCACTACCAGGTGCCGATCCTGTCGATCCACGCGCCGTGTCTGCTCATCACGCAACGTGTCTGGGGGACCGAACCGTGGGGCAAGTTGGACAAGGCCCGTTCCGTGGCCGAACAGCTCGGCGCTTCGACCGTGGTGGTGCACCCACCGTTTCGTTGGCAGCGGGAGTACGCACGGACGTTCGAAGACGGCATCGCGCGCATGGAGGAAGTGACCGATGTCCGCTTCGCCGTGGAGAACATGTATCCCTGGCGTGCCGGGCCGTCGGCCTTGGGCGCGTATGCGCCGGACTGGGATATCCGAAATCAGGACTACCGGCACGCGACTGTCGATCTGTCGCACACCGCTGTGTCCCGCACGGATCCGCGTCAGATGGTTGCCGACCTGGGGGATCGCGTGGCGCACGTGCATCTGGCCGATGGCACCGATTCGGCTCGCGACGAGCACCTTGTCCCCGGACGTGGCGATCAGCCGGTTGCCGAGGTACTGCGGGCGCTGCGCAACTCGGGATTCGCTGGCAGCGTGATC
>JBMTHB010000089.1:0-5887 GCA_049435845.1 Candidatus Nanopelagicales bacterium
CGAATCCCTTGATGGGCAGGGTAGCGGCCCCTAGTATCTCGAGCTGTATACAAGAAGGGATACGACATGGACCGGGGCTGGATGAGCGAGGAACGGCTCGTTCGGGAGAGTTACGTGATCGGGCTCGTGGAGCGGGAACTCGCCGCGGCCGTGGGGGCTGAGTTCGTATCGACGGATCCGAAGATCCTCGAGGGGCAAGCGAGCGACTGGTCGTGGATGAGCCAGTACATGCGTTATCGCGATCTGCGCCATCCGACCGCGGACGTCTGCGTCCAGCCGGGCAGCGCCCAGGAGGTGGCAGCCTGCCTTCGGATCGCCAGCGACTTCGGAATGCCGGTGGTGCCGCGCGGAGGTGGCTCGGGGACCCAAGGTGGCACGTTCGCTCCCTACGGCGGAATCGCCATGGATCTGACCCGGATGAACTCCATCATCGAGATCGATGAGACCAGCCTGGTGGTCACGGCTGAGGCCGGTATCGATGGCCCGGCTCTGGAGAAGGCGTTGGAGGAGCGCGGGCTGACGATGCCGCACTACCCCGGCTCGTTCTATTTCGGCGCGACCCTCGGCGGCTACCTGGCAGCACGGGGATCGGGTGTTATCTCGACCAAGTACGGCAAGGCGGAGGACCTCGTCGTGCAATTGGAGGCTGCGCTTCCGCCGGGGCGTCTCGTCGAAACCTTGCCGACTCCCAACCACGCTGCCGGACCTGGACTCCTGCAGGTCTTCGTCGGATCCGAAGGCACCCTCGGCGTGATCACCCAAGCCACCATGCAGGTGGAGCCGATACCGGAGAAGCGCACATTCCTGTCGTTCGGCTTCCCGACAATCGCCGACGGAATCGAAGCGGGTCGACGCATCATGGTGAACCGTCTACGTCCTGCAGTGATCCGGTTGTACGACGAGAAGGACACCCAGAAGCTCGCCACCTGGATCGAAGCGGATGTCTCCGGGGTGCTGATGGTCGTCATGTGCGACGGGCCGGCCACGTTGGTCGACTACGAAGTGGCGGAGATCGAGCGCTTGTGCCGGGATGCCAAGGGGCAGTCCCACGGTCCCGAGCTCGGTCAGCGCTGGTGGGACAACAAGTACGAACCGTTCGCTCACGGAAAGGCGCCGGCTCCACCCATGGTCTTCGGCACCACCGACACGTGCGCGCGATTCGACAAGATCAACGCCATCTACGACGCCAAGAAACGCACGATCGAGGAGGGTTTCGCTGAATACGGAGCCACCTACACCGCGCACTTCTCCCACTGGTTCCCGTGGGGGTCGATGATCTACGACCGCTTCTACATCGACCAGGCACCCGACGATCCGGACGAGGCGATGGCCCTGCACGATCGCTTGTGGGACGCGGCGATCAAGGCGTCCTTGGACAACGGCGGAACCCTCAACGAGCACCACGGTGTGGGGGTGAAGCTCGGTCGCTTCATGCGCCAGGCCCACGGTGAGGCGTTCGATCTTCTGAAATCACTGAAGGACGCCTGGGATCCCGAGGGGATCATGAACCCGGGCAAGTTGGGATTCGGTCCGCCGCGGCGGAAGTACTAACTGAAGTCACCACGAGGAGAGGGAAAGCAATGCACCTATCGATGCACAACTGGATGCGCGCGGAGCCGATCGAGACGACGATCGCGCGCCTGGCGAAGTACGGATACGAAAGTATCGAGATCAGCGGTGAGCCAGATCAGTACGACACCAAGCACGTACGCGGTCTGCTCGATCACTACGGCCTGAAGTGCTGGGGCACCGTCACACTCATGTTGGGTGAGCGCAATCTCCCGGCCAAGGACGAAGCCCAGCGCGCGGCTTCGGTGCAGTACGTCAAGGACTGCATCACGATGGTCAAGGAGCTCGACGGATACGAGATCACCATCGTCCCCGCCACAGTCGGCAAGATCGTCCCCGATGCCACCGCGGAAGAGGAATGGCAGTGGGCATTGGATGGCATGAAGGAGATCTACGAGCACTCCGAGGCCGCCGGTGTCCGGTGCGCGATCGAGCCCTTGAACCGTTTCGAGACCTACTTCATCAACCGTGCGGAGCAGGCCATGGTGCTCGCGGAGGCGGTGGGACCGAACTGCGGTGTGTGCCTGGATGCCTTCCATATCAATATCGAGGAGCAGGATCTCTACGAAGCCATCCGCTCTACGAAGGGCCGTCTGACCGACTTCCACGTAGCGGATAACAACCGCTGGCCGGCCGGAATGGGCGACTACGACTGGAAGAAGGTCGTTGAGACCCTGCAGAGCATCGGATATGACGGCGCCCTCACCGCGGAGTTCGTTGCACCGATCGATCGGACTCCGGCGAACAAGTACCCCAACGCCCTGGAGACCAACTTCACCGACATCAGCCCAGAGCAGTTGCAGTTCATCATCGACCACGGCAGCAGCACCTTGACCGAGGAGTTCTATGACTGGCTGGTCATGAAGAACGCCGAGGAGCTGCTTCCTCTGATCGGCAAGTAGTCGTCACCGGATAGAGGGACGACTACTCGAGGTAGCGAATCGCATGGGGCTCAGCGAGCCGAGCGTGCTGGTCATCGGCACGCTCGACACGAAGGGACCGGAGGTGGCATACCTCCGGTCCCGGCTCCATGCCCTGGGACTGCCGACGATCGTGATGGACACCGGGATCCTCGGTGAACCGCTGGACATCGCGCCCGATGTCTCACATGAGGATCTCGCGCACGTGGGTGGCACCACCATCGACGCGTTGCGCGAGGCCGGAACGCGCGGACGCGCTGTGGAGCAGATGCGCACGTTCGTGCGATCGAAGGTCAAGGATTTCTACGACAACGGGATGGTGCTCGGGGCCATCGGTCTCGGCGGAGCCGAGGGTGCGGTGATGGCCGCGAGTGCCTTGATGGAACTTCCGCTCGGGGTTCCCAAGATGGTGCTGTCGCCCATCGCCTCGGGGCGACACCTGTTCGATCCTTTGGTGGGAACGTCGGACATGCTCGTCATGCACACCGTGGTGGACATCCTCGGTCTCAACGAGATCGCCCGCACGGTCTTCGACAACGCCGCAGCCGCCATGGCCGGCATGGTGCAGCACGGACGCACGGGGCTCGCAGCTCCCGATGACGTGCGGTCCATCGCGATCACCATGCTGGGCAACACGACCACCTCGTCGATGGCCATGCGGGAGGTGCTCGCCGAGGCCGGCTACGACGGCGTCGTCTTCCATGCCAACGGCGTGGGCGGTCCGGCGATGGAGGAGTTGGTCGCCGCCGGACATTTCCTCGGTGTCATCGATTTGACGTTGTCGGAGATGGTCGGCAACGTCATGGGCGGCGTGCACGTGGGCGGTGAAGGTCGAATGCGGGCCGCCGCGACTTCAGGGGTGCCGCAGGTGATCGTGCCCGGGTGCGTGGAGTTCGCGGTGTTCCCACCGCATTCCATTCCCGAGGTGCTGCGCGATCGACCCGTCTACGACCACAACCCCGAGTTTGCGCTTGTCCGCGCGGATCGAGCGGAGATGCTGCGCATAGCCGACGACATCGCTACCCGGGTGAACGAGGCGACGGGGCCCGTCGTGGTTGTCGTGCCGATGGGTGGGTTCTCCATCCCCAACGTCCCCGGCGGGGTGTTCTACGACCCGCAGACCGATGCCGCGTTCCTCGAGCGCCTGTGTTCGATGCTTCGACCGGATATCCCCGTGATCCGCGAAGACCTGCACGTCAACGATCCCGAGTTCGGACGACGCATGGGCCACCACTTCCTTGCCCTGCTCGATGTCAGCCCGTCTATCGACCAACCACGAAAGGAAAAGCAATGAGCAGCAGCCTGCTAAGCCACAACTACGCCCCAGGACGGGAGGTCCAGCGGCTCACCACCGGAGACGACGACTTCCGAGCCAAGTTCGTGTCGTGGAATCTCGCGGACCTTTCCTATGTGGACATCCAGAACTACCTCGAGGTCAAGGACACCGTGCTGGTGCCGATGGCGAGCACCGAGCAGCATGGGCCGCACCTTCCGCTGTACACGGACACCATCACCGCTATCGAGATCTCGACGCGGGTGTCCGAAGCCATCGGCGTGCTCCACACTCCGCCGCTGTGGGCGGGCTACTCACCCCAGCACATGTACGACCCCGGCCAAGGTCGTGGCACGATCACGTTGCGCAGTTCGACGCTTCTGGCACTGATGAACGACGTCGCCCGCAGCCTGATCCATCACGGCTTCAACCGGATCATCTTCGTCAACGGCCATGGATCGAACATCAAGGTCGTGGATCCGGTTCTGCGCAAGCTGCGGTACGAAACCGGAGCGCTCATCGGCTTCGTCAAGCCGTACATGGAGCGGTACACCGGTGTGCTGGAAGGTCTCATGGAGAACCCACCGGAGGAGACTCCGGGCTGGCACTCCAGCGAACTCGAGACGTCACAGGACATGGCGTGGAATCCATCATTGGTGCGCATGGAGCGTGCCGAGGACACCCGCGCGCATATTCCCGATTTCCTGCCCAGCAGCTTCTCGAAGAACGACGGTATGCCGGATGTCGAATTCGAGGGATACCAGTACTTCACGTTTCCGATGGACCATCACGAATTCGTCGAGAACGGCGTGATCGGCAATCCGATGCGGGCTACCGCGGAAAAGGGCCACGAGGCATTCCGTCGGTACTCCGACCACGTAGCGAAGGGCGTCATGGAACTGATGACGGTGCCGGTCAAGGTGCATACCCGCGAGTTCGTGGATCGTGTCCTGTAAGGCGACGACATGACCATCAAGTCCGAGGAAGTCTCATCGCTCGGCGATGACGCCTATTCCTGGTTGGTAACGGCGATCACGTCGTTCCAGTTGCCCTCCAATGCGCAACTGTCCGAGAACCGGCTGGCTCAGGAAATAGGTGTCAGTCGGACCCCGGTGCGCGAAGCGCTGCGGCGTCTTGAATCCGAAGGTCTGGTTCGGCGCGGTGAGAACAACAGATTCACGGTGTCGTTGCTGACCGTGAAGGAGCTCGACGAGGCGTGCGATCTGTTGATCCTGTTGGACACCTACCTGTTCACCCGGGCCGCCGAAGCCATGACCGGAACGGACGCCCAGGCGCTGCGGGCCTTGGCCGACGACATGATCGCGGCGGCAGCCGCGGACGATCCGGAAGGGTGGGCGCTGGCCGATGCCGCCTTCCACGAGTTGATCCTTCGGACAGCGGACAACGCGACGGTGGCCGACATCGCTCGGGTGACCCGGCGCCGGATCCAGCGGTTCTGGAACCGGTCCTTGGCCACCAGTTCGCGTCTACCCTCGTGCTCGCGGGAGCACCGGGAGATCGCCGAGGCCATCGTGCGCGGGGATCCAGCCGACCTGGCCCGGGCGGTGACCGACCACATCGACCACATGCGCGCCAGCGTGGCGGCCATCTTGGCGGTCGCGGGCTCGGTACTCGGGGCGGAACGGCCATGAGTCGGCTTCCGGGTAATTCGCCGAAGCGGTTGACACCCCGACCTCCGGTCGGAACGATGCCGGTATACAGGTCCGAATACCAACGAGTCGAATTCCACCGATTCGAGCATCTTGGTGTGGGGCCTGGGTGCTGCGTGGTCCCTGAGCCAGGAGGTAGGTCGTGAGCCGGACGTTGGGCGTCGGGATGATCGGGTACGCGTTCATGGGTGCGGTCCATTCGCATGCCTGGCGCACTGTCAGTCACGTCTTCGACCTGGGTGCGAAGGTCGAGATGCGCGCGATCTGCGGCAGGAACGAGGAAGCGGTCGCGGGCGCGGCGGCGAAACTCGGCTGGCAGTCCTACGAGACCGATTGGCGTGCGGTCATCGCCCGGGACGACATCGACATCATCGACGTCTGCACGCCCGGTAGTTCCCACGAGGAAATCGCCATCGCCGCTCTCCAAGCGGGAAAGAACGTCATCTGCGAAAAGC
>JBMTHB010000090.1:0-5867 GCA_049435845.1 Candidatus Nanopelagicales bacterium
CGTCCTTCTTCGAAAGCTCCCGGGCCTTCTTCGCGAGGTCCTCCTTCGAGACCTGTGCGAGGTGATGACCGACGGATCGCTGTGTGCCATGGGTGGCCTGACGCCCATGCCCGTTCTCAGCGCATTGGATAATTTCCCGGAGGACTTCCGCGCACGAGACCTACCCACTCGAGACGTGCCCGTCGAGGAGGTGAAGACATGACGGTTGTTGACGATCAACGAGATCTCGGTACGCCCGGTGTGCAGACCGATGCTGTTGTGACGGTGCTCATCGATGGCACGCCGATCGAGGTGCCCGAAGGGACATCGGTCATGCGCGCGGCCGCCTTGGCCGGTAGCCAGGTGCCGAAGTTGTGCGCCACCGACTCCCTCGCCGCATTCGGATCGTGCCGGCTATGCCTCGTGGAGATCGACGGCAAGACGGGAACGCCGGCTTCGTGCACCACGCCATGCACCGACGGCATGTCCGTGCACACCCAGACGCCACGCTTAGACAAGCTCCGCAAGGGCGTCATGGAGTTGTACATCTCCGACCACCCGCTTGATTGCCTCACCTGTCCAGCGAACGGTGATTGCGAGTTGCAGGACATGGCCGGCATCGTCGGCCTGCGCGATGTCCGGTACCCCGATGGTGCCAATCACCTCGATGCACCCAAGGATGAATCGAACCCGTACTTCACCTTCGACGAGAGCAAGTGCATCGCCTGCAGTCGTTGCGTTCGAGCCTGCTCGGAGGTCCAGGGAACGTTCGCCCTCACCATCGCCGGACGGGGCTTCGGCTCCAAGGTCTCGGCCAGTGACGGTGTTTCCTTCCTCGAAAGCGAGTGCGTCTCGTGCGGTGCGTGCGTGCAGGCTTGCCCCACGGCCACCCTGCAGGAGAAGACCGTTATCGATCTCGGCGTGCCCACGCGGAAGGTGAAGACCACGTGCGCCTACTGCGGGGTCGGTTGCTCCTTCGTTGCCGAATTGCGCGGCGATGAACTGGTGCGCATGGTGCCGGACAAGAACGGCGGAGCGAATGCCGGTCACTCGTGCGTGAAAGGCCGTTTTGCGTGGGGCTACGCCAGTCACGAGGATCGCGTACTCGAACCGATGATCCGTGAATCGATCAATGACGAGTGGAAGATTGTCAGTTGGGATGAGGCGCTCGCATTCGCCGCCACGAGGTTGACGGAAATCCAGGCCGAATTCGGCGTCGATGCTATCGGAGGCATCACGTCCTCGCGATGCACCAACGAAGAGGTGTACGTCGTTCAGAAGATGGTGCGTGCCGCCTTCGGCACGAACAACGTCGATACGTGTGCACGGGTATGCCACTCGCCCACGGGTTACGGCCTGAAGCAGACCTTCGGGACGAGTGCCGGTACGCAGGATTTCAAGTCCGTGGAACAGGCGGACGTCATCATGGTCATCGGCGCCAACCCGACCGACGCTCACCCTGTCTTCGCCTCACGGATGAAGCGTCGCCTGCGCGAGGGTGCCGAATTGATCGTGGTGGACCCACGCACCATCGACCTGGTTCGATCGGCGCATATCGAAGCGGCTCATCACCTGCAATTGTTGCCGGGAACCAACGTTGCCATCGTCAACGCCATGTGTCACGTCATCGCAACCGAAGGATGGATCGATCGTAATTTCGTTGCGCAACGGTGCGACCTCGACTCCTTCCGCGCATGGGAGGAATTCATCTCGCTGCCGGAGAACAGCCCGGAGGCGCTCGAAGGATCTACTGGCGTCCCTGCGGATCAGGTGCGCGCTGCCGCCCGTGCGTACGCAACGGCGCGCAACAGTGCCATCTACTACGGCCTCGGCGTCACCGAGCACTCACAAGGTTCCACGATGGTCATGGCGATGGCGAACCTGGCGATGGCCACCGGGAACATCGGCCGAGAAGGAGTGGGAGTCAACCCGCTTCGCGGGCAGAACAACGTGCAAGGTTCCTGCGACATGGGTTCCTTCCCGCACGAGTTCAGCGGCTACCGGCACGTGTCCGACAGCACGGTCCGCGAGCAGTTCGAGGCTCTGTGGGGTGCTCCGATGCGTCCGGATCCGGGCATGCGGATTCCGAACATGCTCGACGCCGCCACGGTGGGCGAGTTCAAGGGGATCTACATCCAAGGTGAGGACATCGCGCAATCGGACCCCAACACCGATCATGTGACCGCAGCGCTTCGCGCCATGGACTGCGTGATCGTCCAGGATCTGTTCGTGAACGAGACGGCCAAGTTCGCACATGTCTTCCTGCCTGGCACGTCCTTCCTGGAGAAGGACGGCACGTTCACGAATGCGGAGCGACGCATCAACCGGGTGCGTCCGGTCATGCCTTCACGTACCGGCATGGACGAGTGGGCCGTCACCTGCGCCTTGGCCAGCGCGATGGGCTATCCGATGGAGTACGACTCCGCTAGTTCGATCATGGATGAGATTGCCGCGGTAACTCCCACGTTCGCGGGTGTGTCCTTCGACCTGCTCGATGAGGTGGGCAGCGTCCAGTGGCCCTGCAACGACAAGGCTCCTCTGGGAACACCGGTAATGCATGTCGAGGAATTCGTCCGGGGCAAGGGTCAATTCATCACCACCCCGTACGTCCCCACGGATGAACGATCCACCCGCAAGTTCCCCCTGCTCTTGACCACCGGGAGGATCTTGAGCCAGTACAACGTGGGTGCTCAGACGCGTCGGACGAGGAATGTGATCTGGCATGCCGAGGATGTCCTGGACATGCACGAGGCCGATGCCCAGGCACGCGGTATCGGTGATGGCGATTGGGTTGAGGTTTCCAGTCGAGCCGGACACACGCGGCTGCGCGCGAGGATCAGCGATGAGATCCCCGCGGGTGTGGTCTATACGACCTTCCACTATCCGGTGAGCGGTACCAATGTCATCACCACCGACAACTCCGACTGGGCCACGAACTGCCCGGAATACAAGGTGACGGCAGTCGAGGTGCGTCCTTCGTCCCAGGTGCCAGGGTGACGGCCTCTTGGGAGGCCGATGTCGACTATGAGCAGTCGCATCTGATCAAGATGGCGAATCAGATCGCTGCGAACGTCCCGGATCGCAGGGCGGTGGCCGATCAGGTCGCAGCGCACCTACGCAACTTCTGGACACCCCTGATGAGACGTGATTTACAGGCGATCGCCGACGACTACCCTGACCTTCTCGTGCCGGACGTGCACGCTGCCTTGGTCGTCGTTCGGAGTTCATGATGTCGGAAGTCCAGATCACCTACTGGCGCGATATCCCGTCCATGGTGGCGGCGCGCGAGGGCGACGACGTCGTCAAGATCCCACTCGCGCAGCGTTTCCAGGAAGCGATCGACGAGGCGGCGATGCGGTTGGGCGATACCGACGCCGACGCCTACCTGGCCGGCTGGACTCGCTCGGAGTGGAAAGTGGTTGCCGACGATCCGGCGACGGCCGCAGCCGAGCGCGCAGCATCGTTGGAAGCGGAGTGGACGGACGAAGCCCTCTCCGGCTACCTGGACGGCCTCGATCCATCAGCCGTGTAGTCGCGCATACCCCCAGGAAAGCGACGCAGCGAGCACCAGCCAGATCTGATAGGGCAGCAGCAGTGCACCCCACACCGGTCCGGTGAGGAAGGCGATCACCATGATCGGCACGGTCAGCACCGCAGCAGCCGACAGCGCGATGGCCGCGCTCGTCAGCTCGTGGGGCACGTAGAACAAATAGGCCCAGGCCAGGGCGACCGCGATGCTCACCATAAGGAAGGTCACCAGCACCACCACTCGTAATGCGGGGGCGCGCCACGCGATGACCGAGCCGACGACGGCCAACATGATGAAGTTGTAGGGCCAAATGAGTCCGAAGACCCACGGGGGTGGTTGCCACGAAGGTTGGGTCAACGATCGGTACCAGCCGGAGTCGGTACCTACCCACACCCCGGACATGACGGCGTAGGCGATCACGGCGGCGATGACCACCACGACACTGACGAGTCGCCAGCCCTCGACGTTCGTCATGGCCGCTCCAACGCAGTGTTCAGCCGATCCATGTCATCAGTGTGGACTGTGCATCTCGGCGCGCACATCGGTGCCCGCCCGCTCGAGCACACTGCCTGCTCGAGCACACTGCCCGTGAGTGGCGAATAGGCTGACGCCATGGCTGAGATCGAAGCGCTCATCGCTCGAGAGATCCTGGACTCCCGAGGCAACCCGACCGTAGAGGTCGAAATCCTGCTCGATGACGACACTGTCGCCCGCGCAGCGGTGCCGTCCGGTGCGTCGACCGGTGCTTTCGAGGCGGTCGAGCGACGCGATGGCGGGGAGCGGTACCTCGGCAAGGGTGTCCAGGCTGCGGTGACCGCGGTCGAGGAGGAGATCGCACCGGAGTTGATAGGCATCGACGCCTCCGACCAGCGTCTCATCGATCAGACCATGCTCGATCTCGACGGCACGCCGAACAAGTCGCGGCTCGGCGCCAACGCGATCCTGGGTGTGTCCTTGGCTGTGGCGAAGGCCGCGGCACTGTCGTCTGATCTGCCGCTGTTCCGCTATGTCGGCGGCCCGAACGCCCATGTGCTTCCGGTGCCGATGATGAACATCTTGAATGGTGGGGCGCACGCCGACACTGGAGTCGATATCCAGGAGTTCATGATCGCCCCGATCGGTGCCGTCACGTTCTCCGAGGCGCTACGTCAGGGCACGGAGGTCTACCACGCGCTGAAGTCCGTACTGAAGGCAGACGGCTATGCCACCGGACTGGGCGACGAAGGCGGCTTCGCGCCGGACCTGCCGAACAACCGAGCTGCCTTGGAATTGATCGGCCGAGCAGTGCAGTCAGCAGGTCTGACACTGGGAACCGATATCGCTCTTGCGCTCGATGTCGCATCGACGGAGTTCTTCTCGGATGGTTCCTACCGTTTCGAAGGCGCCGACCGATCGATGGAGTGGATGACCGGCTACTACGAGTCATTACGCGCGGACTTCCCACTGATTTCGATCGAGGATCCCCTGGCAGAGGACGATTGGGCCGGCTGGATCCACCTCACCTACGCGCTCGGCGATGACGTGCAGCTCGTCGGCGACGACCTCTTCGTCACCAACCCCGAACGGCTGTCCCGCGGGATCGCCGAGGGAGCGGCCAATGCACTCCTGGTGAAGGTGAACCAGATCGGGACGCTCACCGAGACCTTGGACGCGGTCTCGATGGCCACCGCTGCTGGGTACGCGTCAATGATGTCCCATCGATCCGGTGAGACCGAGGACACGACCATCGCCGATCTGGCCGTCGCGGTGAACTGCGGACAGATCAAGACCGGCGCGCCTGCACGCTCGGAGCGGGTTGCCAAGTACAACCAGCTGCTGCGCATCGAGGAGGAGTTGGCCGAGGCTGGCCGCTACGCCGGGCGCCGGGCATTCCCCCGCTTCGCCGGTTGACCACCTGCCTCCAGCCGCCCGACGAATCGGGCATCGGTGGGGCTTCTGGGAAAATTGGTGCGTACGTGACACGATCGCCTCGTGGCGACACCTTCCCCGGGCGGCTCTTTGACCAGTAGGGCGCTCATCCTCATCGCCGTGTTCGCCCTGCTCGTGCTCGCCCGCTCGGTTCCGGTGCGGGGCTGGCTGTCGCAGCGAGCCGAGGTGACCGCGCTGCGCGCCGATATCGCCGCGTCGAGTGAACGGATCGCCGAATTGCAGACCGAACTCGACCGGTGGTCGGACCCGGCTTTCATCTCGACCGAAGCGCGGCGACGGCTGCACTTCGTCCTGCCCGGAGAGATCGGTTACGTGACGATCAGCAACGACGGCCGACCTGCCGAAGCGGTTCTCTCCGACGCCGCAGCCGCAGCGCCTCGAGGTTGGCACGCGGTCATGTGGGAGTCGATCGAGCGAGCGGACGGACCCG
>JBMTHB010000091.1:0-5780 GCA_049435845.1 Candidatus Nanopelagicales bacterium
TACGAGCACCTATGGTTCGACGACCACCACCACATTCCGATCGCGACCCTTCCGGGGATGTTCGAACGAACTGTCACCATCGGTTCAGGCGGCAAGAGCTTCTCCTTCACCGGGTGGAAGGTCGGGTGGGTGTACGGCCCGCGCCACCTCATCCACGCAGTCCGGGTAGTGCGCCAACACCTCACGTTCGTCAGCGGTGGTCCCTTCCAGTACGCGATTGCGCATGGCTTGGGTATGCCCGACCAGTACTTCACCCAATTCCGGCACGATCTCTCGGCCAAGCGCGACCTGCTCGCAGGCGGTCTCGCCGACATCGGGCTCCGCGTGCTGCCGTGCGAGGGAACGTACTTCCTCACTACGGACGTGCGATCCCTGGATTACGACGACGGCCTGGCGTTCTGCCGCGACATCGCAGAGCGCGCACGCGTTGTTGCTATCCCCCATCAGGCGCTGTGCGACGACCCGGCGATCGGCGCACCGTACGTCCGCTGGGCGTTCTGCAAGAAGCCGGAAGTGCTGGCGGACGCCGTAGCGCGCCTCTCCGTAACGTTCCCCCACTAACCCCTTCGCCCCGATGCTGTGTCAGTAGTGGCCGGAAAATCTCATTTTTCGGGGCCACTACTGACACCGCATCGGGGAGGGGTTAGGTGGTTGGGGGTTAGGGGTTGAGGACTAGGTCCTCGCCATCGGGACGAGTACCGATGACGACGGAATCCCCGTCCTTGACCTCACCGGAGAGGATCGCTACCGCGAGCTTGTCACCCACCGCGGTCTGTACCAGGCGACGCAAGGGCCGGGCACCGTAGATCGGATCGAATCCCTTGTTCACCAGCCACTGCTTGGCTTCCTCGGTGAGTTCGATCGTGATCCGGCGATCCTCCAATCGGCGCTGCAACTGCTCGATTTGAATTCCGGCGATGCGGGTCAACTCCGCGCGATCGAGCGGGTTGAACATCACCATGGCGTCGAGTCGGTTCAAGAACTCGGGTCGGAACTGCTGCCGGACGACGCCCAGCACCTGCTCCTTGCGCTCCTCGAACGGTGTCTCGGTGTCGATCAGGAACTGCGATCCCATATTCGAGGTGAGGATCAAGATCACGTTGCGGAAGTCGACAGTGCGACCCTGACCGTCGGTGAGTCGGCCGTCGTCGAGTACTTGCAGCAGGATGTCGAAGACTTCCGGGTGCGCCTTCTCGACCTCGTCGAGCAGGATCACCGAGTACGGACGCCGACGCACCGCTTCGGTGAGTTGGCCACCTTCTTCGTATCCGACGTAGCCGGGAGGTGCACCGACCAGACGCGACACCGAGTGCTTCTCGGAGTACTCACTCATGTCGATGCGCACCATCGCGCGTTCGTCGTCGAACAGGAATTCTGCGAGCGCCTTCGCCAGTTCGGTCTTGCCGACACCAGTGGGTCCGAGGAAGAGGAACGAACCGGTGGGCCGGTTCGGATCGGAGATACCGGCGCGCGCACGGCGAACCGCATCGGAAACCTCGCGCACGGCCTCGGACTGCCCGACCACGCGGTGGCCGAGTTCCTCCTCCATGCGCAGCAACTTCTGCGTCTCTCCCTCGAGGAGCCGGCCGGCGGGGATGCCCGTCCATGCGGCCACCACCTCGGCGATGTCGTCGGCGGTCACCTCTTCCTTGACCATGGTCGCTTCGCGCTCGTTGGTCTCCTTGGTGACCCGCTCAAGTTCCTCCTCGAACGTGGGGATCTCGGCGTAGAGGATGCGCGAGGCTTGTTCGAAGTCGCCTTCGCGCTGTGCCTTCTCGGCCACCGCACGAAGGTCGTCGATCAGCACCTTGATCTCGCCGATGCGATCGAGGCCCTGCTTCTCTGCGTCCCAGCGGGCGCGCAGACCGCGCAGTTCCTCTTCTTTATCCGCGATCTCCGCGCGGATCTTGGCCAAGCGCTCCTTGGAGGCGTCGTCGGTCTCCTTCGAGATCGCAAGCTCTTCCATTCGTAGCCGATCGACTTGACGTTGCAGAACGTCGATCTCCACCGGGGAGGAGTCGATTTCCATGCGCAGTCGGCTGGCGGCCTCGTCCATGAGATCGATTGCCTTATCGGGCAGGAAGCGTGAGGTGATGTAGCGATCGGAGAGAGTCGCCGACGCAACCAGCGCGGAGTCGGAGATGACCACCTTGTGGTGGGCTTCGTACTTCTCGTTGATGCCTCGCAGGATCGCGATGGTGTCCTCAACGGAGGGTTGTTCCACGAAAACCTGCTGAAAGCGACGCTCGAGGGCCGGATCCTTCTCGATGTACTCGCGGTACTCATCGAGGGTGGTGGCTCCGATCATCCGTAGTTCGCCGCGGGCGAGCATCGGCTTGAGCATGTTCCCGGCATCCATCGCCGAATCGCCACCCGCACCGGCACCCACGACCGTGTGGAGTTCGTCGATGAACGTGACGATCTGACCGTCGGACTCCTTGATCTCGTCCAGGACCGCCTTCAACCGCTCCTCGAACTCACCGCGGTACTTCGCGCCCGCCACCATCGCACCTAGGTCGAGGGAGATAAGCGTCTTGCCAGCAAGAGAGGTCGGCACATCGCCTTCGACGATGCGTCGAGCGAGGCCCTCGACCACAGCCGTCTTGCCCACGCCCGGATCACCGATAAGCACCGGGTTGTTCTTGGTGCGGCGCGATAGCACCTGGATGGTTCGGCGGATCTCCTCATCGCGCCCGATGACCGGATCGATCTTCCCCTCGCGCGCTCGCGCGGTCAGGTCGACGCCGAACTTCTCCAATGCCTGGAAGGTGCTTTCCGGATCCTGTGTGGTCACGCGCGCCGATCCCCTCACTTCTTGTAGTGCTGCGAGCAATGCTGGTGCAGTGGCACCCGCGGCGGCAAGCATGTCGCTCACCCCAGGACCACCATCTTGGGCGAGGCCGATAAGCAGGTGCTCGGTGCTGACGTATTCGTCGCCGCGTTCCTTGGCGAGGGATTGCGCAGCATTGAGCACCTTCAGTGACGTCTGATTCAGACTCGGCTGCGCGACGGAACTCCCCTGAGCGGACGGCAGCGAATCGATCTTCGCGCGCGCTTCCTTCGTGAGCGTCGCGGTGTCTGCACCGACTGCATCGAGCAGAGCGGTCGCGATACCCGGTCCCAGTTGGAGCAGCGAATCCAGAATATGGATCGGCTCCACCTGCGGATTGCCATTGGCGGCAGCTATTCGCACAGACGCACCTAACGCATCCTGTGCCTTCGTTGTGAATTGAATATCCATGGTGTGTTCCCTTTCGATAAGTCTGTATCGCGCTAGGCGCCCTTGCTACGCCGGTGCGGTTGCCATACGACGAGGGCGCGCGAGGAAGCCTCCGAGCGGAATTCCTCGAGACGACGGCGCAACTCACTCACTTCGGCTTGCAGTTGCAGAACACGCTTGATGCCTTCGAGTGACAAACCCTCGGCCGACAGTTGTGCGATTTCACGCAGGCGTGCGACGTCCTGTCCGCTGTAGAGGCGATTGCGTCCACCCACGCGCGTGGGCACAACGAGTCCGGCGCGGTCGTACTGGCGCAGGGTCTGCGGGTGCAGACCGGCAAGTTCGGCGGCTACCGAGATGGCGTAGACAGGAGCGTTCGAGGCGACCGAGAACGGTACGTGCTGCTCAGCCATTCGAACCACCGGCCATGGCCGTCAAGTCCTTACGAGGGTCTTCACCCGCCGACAGATCCGCGTAGGCCTGCAGCGCATCCCGAGCTTCGTCCGTCATGTTCTGCGGCACCGCGACTTCCACCGTGACCAAGAGATCACCGTTCTTGCCGTCCTTGCCGCGGATGCCCTTGCCGCGCACCCGGAAGGTGCGGCCGTTCGAGGTGCCGGCCGGGATCTTGACCGTGACTGAGCCACCGCGTGGCGTGGGCACTGCGATCTGACTGCCGAGTGCCGCTTCGGCGAAGGTCACCGGCACCGCGATCGTGACGTTGTCGCCCTTGCGGCCGAAAACCGGGTGGGCCGTCACGTGGACGGTGACGAACAGGTCGCCAGCCGGCCCGCCACGTTCTCCGGGCGCGCCCTTACCTTTGAGTCGGATCTTCGATCCGTCTTTCACGCCTGCGGGAATGCGCGCCTGAACGGTGCGTGTGCTCTTGCCTCGCCCCGAGCCACTGCACGCGGTGCACGGATCGTCGACGAACAGTCCCCGACCTCGACAGGAGGGGCACGGCTCGGCGAAGGCGAAGCCCCCGGCGTTGCGCGACACCTGGCCGGTGCCATCGCAGGTGGGACACAGACGCGGAACAGTGCCTGCCTTCGCGCCGGTGCCGTTGCACACCGAGCACGGTGCATCGCTGCTCAGCCGCAGCGGGACTGTCACGCCATCGAGTGCGTCGTCGAAGGAGAGCGTTAATTCACTTTCCAGGTCCGCGCCGCGCCTGGGTTGACGGCTCCGACCACCGCCGCCGCCACCCCGGTTGAACAGGCCACCGAGGAAATCGCCGAAGCCACCACCGCCATCGCCGAATAAGTCCTCGACGTTGACGTTGTACTGCCCACCACCGAAACCTCCACCGCCGTAGCCGCCGCCACCGAATCCACCACCGGGGAAACCTCCACCGGCGAACAGCGCACGCGCTTCGTCGTACTCCTTGCGCTTCTTGGCGTCGGAGAGCACGTCGTAGGCCTCGGAGACCTCCTTGAATTTGGCCTCGGCCTTCGCATCACCGGGATTCTTGTCCGGGTGGAGTTCGCGTGCCAGGGTCCGGTACTTCTTCTTGAGCTCAGCCTCGGTCGCGTCCTTGGAGACGCCCAAAGTCGCGTAGAAGTCCTTCTCCAACCAGTCCTTGTTCATGGTCCTTCGTTCTTGATTCTCATCTCGCAGTTCGCCCCCCTTGACTCAGGTGAGCCCTGGTCAGGTGCCCGCGACCGCGACGCGTGCCGGACGCAGTACGCGACCGGCGAACCGGTAACCCGGCTGATAGACCGTGGTGACGGTCGGAACGGAGACTGCATCGTTCTCTTCGCTCGTCAGCGCCTCGTGCACGGTGGGATCGAATTCCTCGCCGGATTCCCCGAAGCTTTCTAGGCCGATCTTGGTCAGTGCAGCTTCGAGAGCTTCACCGACAGTTCGGAAGGTTCCTTCGAGTTCTCCGTGTTCACGGGCCCGTTCGATGTCGTCGAGGACCGGGAGCAGTTCGTTGATCGCGCTGGCGACGGCCATCTCCTGCATGACCACGCGATCGCGCTCCACGCGCTTGCGGTAGTTGGCGTACTCCGCATGGACTCGCTGCAGATCCGCAGTGAGTTCAGCAACTTTGGCTTCGACTCCGGCCACATCGCCTTCGAGTGCACTGGCCGCGGCATCTTCCGCGGCCAGTGCCTCGTCGGCTTGACGAGCAACGCTCTCCCGGACTTCGAAGGTCTCCGGATCGATGCGGCGCTTGTCGCTTACGCGAACGCCTTCGCCGGCTTGTTCTTCTTCATGTCCGGGGTTGCTCATTTGGCTTCGTCCTCGTCCACGATCTCCGCGTCGATGACCTCGTCCTCGGCTGCGTCGGCAGCGGCATCCGCCGCTCCCTCAGCCGAAGCGGTGCCCTCCTGCTGAGCCATGGTGTACATCGCTGCACCCAGAGCCTGGCTGGCCTGCGCCACCTTGTCGGTAGCGCTCTTCATCGCACCGAGGTCGTTATCTTCAATCGCTTTCTTGAGCTCGTTCAAAGGCTCCTCGACGTTCGCCTTCGCATCCGCGGGAACCTTGTCGGCGTTGTCGGCGAGGAACTTCTCGGTCTGGTAGACCAGCGCCTCGGCGTTGTTGCGCACCTCGG
>JBMTHB010000092.1:0-5746 GCA_049435845.1 Candidatus Nanopelagicales bacterium
TCGTCGAGAGTAGGGGCGCTGCTTTCGCGATACGTAGAATCGCGCGACATATTCACTACACCCATGACCACGGGCTCGCGATCGGTGTCGAACGCTCGGTCCCCGACCTGAAACGACTCTATGGGAAACGCGAAAGCCGAACGATGCTGCTCCGCAAGATCCACCAGGCTCTCGAGAGACAGCACCCATCGACCATAGCCGATGTTGATCGGGTGGCCTGGCTACTTGAAATCCAATTCCTGCTCAGCCATACGCGACAAAAGCGTGCGCGCCTCCCACAGTGCGGGAAAAGTTTTTCGATCGCGAAGGTTCGCGACAACCTCCACGGGCGTGCCCTGAGTGCCTGAGACGTCGAATCCAATCGATCGTTCGATCACCCGAACGTGTCGTGCCCGCCAATCGAGCAGGGCTTCATCGACATCCATTAAGGCTTCCGCGAGTGCGAAGAGATCTTCGTTATCCGCATGATCGCGGTACATGTCAGTGAGCGTCAAACCACGCTCAGTCAGAAGTCGCTCGAAAGGAGCGAAGAGCGTCGGTAGGTCGCTTCGCAGCGCGTTGAAGCCCGGTGAATCGAAGCCGGAACCATGACCGAGCGCTGTTCGCACTTTTTGGTACTCCCATGGAGTCATGAGTTCCAACATGTCCAGGTTCTCCTCGCACAGCGAGATCGCCAGGCGTAGTCGGTTCAACATGCGAACTGCCGCGGCCGTGGCCCCAGACTCCAGAAGCGTGCGCGCTTCACGTAAGTCCTCAACGGCCAACTTCAGCCATAACTCAGATGCCTGATGTGTCACCTCGAACAATAACTCGTCGCGGTGGGCGCGCTCTTCCGCTGGCTTTTGTAGTGAGAGCAGTTCCGATGTGCGAAGGTAGTTTTGGTAGTCCGTGGAATCCGGACCAGGCAGGATCTGATCGACATCATCGGTAGACACCGCGACAGCATGCCAAATCCGCCGCTGCGAGGCTTGCTTATTCACGAACAAAACGGCAGAAAACGAATCCTTCGTCGGTGAACTGGTGCGCGAGAGAGAACCGGGGGTAGGGCTCCTTAATGGCTAGATCGGGATCTGGGAGATGACCAGCCGCGGCGAGCACAGGAGAGATCGTGAGATCCATCTCATCGACCATCTCTGCGCGCACCCTGGCATCAAAAAGCGCCTCACCACCCTCACAGGTGATGTGCTCCAATCCTCGATCACGCAAAACACCCATCAAGGCCTCGACATCGACCGATCCCTCACCCACCTGCACGATCTCCGCGTGCGCGCGAGCTCGTGCCAGACGCGATGCATCCGCGTCGAGCGTGGTGGCAACGATCACCGGCAAGGTCGACTCCGCGAACATCGGCTCCTCCCACGGCAGGTCCAGTGCGCCACTGACCACCACGATCTGCGGCGCTGGTGCGAGTCCCGCTGCAGTTCGTGCCTCCTGCCATTCGGGTTTGGCGATCATCGGTCGATACCGCTCAGCGCGGATCGTGCCTGCACCTACCAAGACGGCATCGGCTAATCGTCGAGCTTCCATGAATACGCGCCTATCGGCCGCACCCGAGATCGATCCGCTCAAGCCGTCGGGACCGACGGTTGCGCCGTCCAGCGTCATCACCATCATGGTGCGCAACCAGGGACCCTCGGGCCACGGATACAACTGCGCAAGATCCACGTAGCGACCCTAACGACGCGGAGAACGGGCGCTAGGGCATCGCTGACAGGCCACCGTCGACGACCAGTTCCTGTCCTGTCATGAACGAGGACGCGTCGCTGGCCAGGAACAAGGCCGCTTGAGCGATCTCCTCGCTTCTTCCCCACCGCGCCATCGGCACCCGCGACAGGACCGCCGACTCGGTTCCCTCGTCGCCGCGTAGGAAGTCGGTCAGGTCGGTTTCGATCCAGCCCGGCACCAGGGCATTGGCCCGAATGCCCTGGTAGGCAACTTCTACCGCGAGGCTTCTGGTGAGCGATGCAAGTGCGGCTTTTGCTGCTCCGTAATGGGACATCAGCGGGGCTCCGCGCAAGCCCGCCACCGATCCCACGTTGATGATCGAGCCGTGTCCCGACGAGGCAAGATGCGGCAGAGCTTGTTGGATGAGTCGAACGGTCGAGTCGACATTCAGCGCCATCGTCTTGCTCCAGCCGGACAGCCGCATTGAGGCAACCGGCACCGAGAAGCTGTTACCGCCTGCGTTGTTCACCACGATGTCAAGTCGTCCCAAGGCAGCGACCGTCTCGCTGACCAGCCGCTCGGCGGTGGCTTCGTCGGTGACGTCCGCGGCGAACGCGATGGCGCGTCCGCCTGATGCGTTGATGGAGTCGGCCACCTGCTGGATAGCGTCCGGCGTCCGCGCAGCAAGGGCCACCGCGCAGCCGTGGGCGGCGAATTCTTCGGCGATCGAGCGACCGATGCCCCGTGATGCGCCGGTGATGAGCGCCACCCGACCGGTCAGATCCTGTGCGTCCACGCGTTCTCCTCGCATTCATTTCATCTCCGACGGACTGTCGCAGCACAGCATGCCCGAAAAGCGCACCGCGTAGGGCACTTCGATCCGTCTCCCGAGCCGTCCCTTGCACCATCTCCCACTATCCCTGCAACCTCCTGGGCACGGCTACTACCCTGCGGCCATGTCCGATGAGTCACTCGCCGAGACCGGGATGACCGAGTTGGCGCGACTGGCCACGTCCCAGGGACGGGCCATGGACCATCCGGCGCGGACCGGTCTCATCGGTGCAGGCATAGCTCTCGGCCGCAGCTTCCAACCGAACCTGCTCACCCGCGGCACGACCGACCAGGCGGTCATAAGTGGCGTTACCACCGCGATGGCCTACGGGGCGTTCTCCACCGGCGATGCCATCGTCGACTCCCTGGCTGCGCGCCTGACCGGCGACGGCGACCCAGGGCCGGGCCCCCGGTTGGCCGTGGCCGCTGGGATCGGAGCCCTGGGTCTCGGCACGTTCCTGGGCTTCCATTGGAAGGAACACGAGCCACGGCCGCGCGCCGTCATCCGACTCGTCGGACGCATGACCGTCACCGGGGCCGTTGCCAGTGCCGCGTCATCGCTCACCAGCAGTCGCAGTTCGCGACGACGCCTCGGCGTGGCAGTCGCTGCTGGCGCAGCGGCCCTTTCCTGGGCGAGCACCAGACCATGGGGCGCCGCACCCGGATCGTTGATCCGCCAGCAGAGCCCCGGCAGCACGCCCGGCCAGGATCAGTTCTTCGAGGACTCGGTTCGCGAAGTAGCTCCCATCAAGATGGCGGCCATCGGCACCGGCGTCGCCTTGGCCACCTACGGTCTGGCCCGAGGCGAGTCGATCCTCACCGGTGCGCTCGCGCGGCTCGCGAGTGCGACGTTGGGTGGTCAGCCGCAGGACCACCGCACCATGGGGCGCATCACGGCCCTCGGCATCAGCGCGGGCGTCGCCTACGCCGCCTTGAATCGCGCATCGGCGATGTTGACCAAGGGCGGCGGGGCGGTCGAGCCGGGCATGGACGTACCGCCGAGCACACCGGAGGTCACCGGCTCCCCGGCGTCCGGCCTGGATTGGATGAAGCAGACCCGCGAGGGTGCTCGCTGGCTCTCCGCGACACTCGAGCCCTCGACCATCAAGGCCGTCATGGGGGTCAAGGAAGCGCGTCAGCCCATCCGCGTCTACGGCAGTTTGGACATCGTTGACGATCCGCACGAACGCGCCGCGGTTCTGCTACGCGAGATCGATCGCACCAAGGCACTCGAACGTTCCCATTTCGCGCTCTTCTCTCCCACCGGATCGGGGTACGTCAACTACGTCGCGACCGAGACGTTCGAATTCCTCACCGGAGGGGACTGCGCATCGGCTGCCATCCAGTATTCGGTGTTGCCCTCGAGTTTCTCCCTCGGCGACGTCTCCACCGGCGTCGACCAGACCCGCATGGTGATCGATGGCATCACCGCGCGCCTTCTCGATATGGGCCCCAAGAAGCGGCCGAAGTTCTATCTCTTCGGTGAATCGCTGGGCTCGCAAGTCAGCGAGGGCATGTTCGAGGGAACGTGGACCTACGGATTGCCGGGCGCCAAGGTCGACTACGCCCTGTGGATCGGCACTCCATCGGCCACTACGTGGCGTAAGCAGTTGTGGGGGGATCGGACGATCACCGAAGCGCCGGATGTAGGCCCGGACGGTATCTACCTGCCGCGCACCATCCGCGACTGGAAGGAGCTCCCTGCCGAGGAGCGCGGCAAGGTTCGCTATCTCTTGCTTCAAAACGGCGACGATCCCATCCCGAAATTCGGTAGCCAGTTGATCTGGCGCAAGCCCGATTGGCTCGGTCCGAATCGACCTATCGGCACACCGCAGGGAACGGTCTGGGTTCCCGGAGCGACGTTCTTGATGACGTTCATCGACATGCTGAACGCCCTGACGCCGACCCCCGGAGTCTTCGCGGAGGGGGGCCACGATTACCGCGAGGTGCTGCCGGAAGCGATCAGCGAGACCTGGCGACTGCCCGCGACCACCAAGCAAATGGACAAGATGAACCAGGTCCTGCGGGAACGGGAGTTGGCCTGGGAGTTGTTCCGCGACTGGGCGGCGGCGCTCGCGAAGCCCGCGGACAAGAAAGAAGACGCCAAGAAGAAGGTGCTCGAGAAGGCTTCGACATACGTCGACTCACCGGTGAACGCCGAAGACCTGGTCGAGCTAGTGGCCCGCGCGCTACCCCAGCGCGCTGCTCAACTGAAGTCGATGGGCTAAGCGGGGAACCTGCACTACCGTTCCAGCATGCACGCGATCTACGCCCAAGGCATCAACAACGACGATCCTCTGTCGGCGCTCGCGATCGGCGACATCGACCCCAGGCCGACGCCCGAGGACTGGGTGGACGTCGATGTCCGGGCGATGAGCCTGAACCACCATGACGTGTGGGCGCTCAGGGGACAGGCGCTGCGTGAAGACCAGGTGCCGATGATCTTGGGCACCGACGCGGCGGGAATCGGACCGGACGGTACCAACGTCGTCGTTCACGCCGTGATCGGCGATCCAGCTCGCGGGGAAACCGGGGACGAAACGCTCGACCCGAAGCGATCATTGCTGAGTGAGATCTACCCCGGGACTTTCGCCGAACGCGTGCGAGTTCCGGCCGGCAATCTCATCGCGCTACCGGACGGCATGGACCTGACGCACGCAGCGTGCCTGCCGACCGCCTACCTCACCGCCTACCGGATGCTCGCCACGAAATCACAGACCAAGCCCGGAGACACCGTGCTGATCCAAGGCGCAGGCGGTGGCGTGGCAACAGCGGCGATCGTGTTGGCCAAGGCGATGGGCTTGCGGGTCTGGGTGACCAGCAGGGACGCAAGTAAAGGTGAGTGGGCAGAGCAGTTGGGCGCCGACGAGTCTTTCGAGATCGGCGCTCGGTTGCCCGATCGCGTCGATGCGGTCATTGAGACGGTGGGCGAGGCAACCTGGAGTCACTCCCTGAAGTCCCTTCGACCCGGTGGGGTCGTGGGCGTCTCCGGTGCCACGTCCGGAGCCATGCCTCCTGCGGACTTGAACCGGGTGTTCTTCCTGCAACTTCAGGTGGTCGGCTCGACGATGGGAACCGCCCAGGAGTTCCATCGCTTGATCTCCCTCATGACCGAGGCGAAGGTCTCCCCGGTCATCGATCGCGTGATTTCGATGGACCAGGCGCGTGAGGGTTTCGCCGCGATGATCGCCGGGGAACTACGCGGGAAAGTAGTGATGACCCGATAGTGGGTCCTGCTGGATCAGTTCAA
>JBMTHB010000093.1:0-5690 GCA_049435845.1 Candidatus Nanopelagicales bacterium
CTGCGATGAACGCTGCGTCCATGGGTTCACCCTTCCTGACGTACTCACGATCCTGCAGGGACATTGTGTCCTGCCTAGCGCCCCGGAATGACAGACCGTCGCTCAAAGAGTTGGCTATGCAACAGTCAATCGATTAACCACCACCGTGGTCATGGTGCCGTAGCTGGTCATACTGGTCCACGGCCAATGCGATCAATGGCAGCACGGTCATAGTGAGCAGCCCAACCAGGAACCACGGAATACGCGCTCGCGATGCTGTCCGCTGCCCTGTACTCCGAGTTGCTCACCGATTCGGTTACCGAGCCGCCCCTGCTGTGGTCCCCGCCGCGCGGGCGATCGCCTCGGCGATTTCCGCGATGCTTCGTTCGTCGTCGGGCAAGCGACCGGAAGTGACCCGCAAACCACCGGTGCTGACTCCATCACCGACGACGATAAACGGGCTACCAGGGGCCACCCGAATTCCCGATGCGGCGAGGGTGATCAGCGCACTGCGCTCATCTTCGACCGGCACCCACACGTTGATGCCATCCCCGGGGCTGGTGTCCACGCCGCGATCTTTCAGGTGTTCACGTAACAGCGTCCCCCGGCGCGCGTACGCCGCGCGGGCATCACGCACTTGCTCCTGAGGGTCCTCGTGGGTGAGGAGGTCCAGCAACACCGCCTGCAGCAGGCGACTCGTCCAGCCCGGACCGAGCATCCGCCGAGCTATGAGCGGGTCGATCACCTCGGCAGCGCCCCCGATCGCCGCGATCCGCAGATCAGGACCGTGCGACTTGGAATAACTGCGGATGTGCACGCAGCGTTCAGGCAGGAATTGCCCGATGCTGACGTCGTCGGCGATGGAGATGTCACCGCAGTGGTCGTCCTCCACGATCCAGGACCGACTCCCGGCGAGCACCTCCGCCAACTGACTCGAGCGCAGTCGGGTCATGGACGTGCCGGTGGGATTCTGTGCACGAGGCTGGACGAATACGGCCACAGGCGCCGCCCGCAACGCTCGCGTCAAGTCCTCACGGATCATGCCCTGCTCATCCATCGACACCGGGATGATCTCCGCCCCGGCACGCTCGAGCATGTCGATCAGCGGCGGAAATCCCGGTGACTCCATGACCACCCGATCCCCCAGACCCACCACCTGATCGACCACGCGGGACAAGGCATCGAGCGCCCCGTCCAGGACGGTCAGGCGTTGCGGTCGGAACGGCCAGGACTCTTCGAGGTGCTCGCGCAACGCAGGTAGAACTGGTTCGTCGAGGTAACTCGAAGTCCACGCGGTGGCACCGGCGCTGAAGCGTTCGATCGCCTCGTGCAGCGCCGGGAGCAACATCGGATCGGGCGTGCCGGTGGACAGATCCAGCGCAGCATCATCGACCGGTGCCCCGCCGATGCCCAGGTACCGAGTCGGCCGCGTGGGTTCGGAGACGTCGCGCACGAACGTGCCTGCCCTACCCCGAGCCTGGATCGCGCCCACGGCACCGAGTGCCTGCCAGGCCTCTGAGACCGTCGCCGGGCTCACGTTGATCGCAAGTGCCAACTGCCGGACGGTGGGCAATCGATCACCCGGGCCCAAGGATCCGGCCTTGATCATCCGGTGGACGGCAGCGGCGATCCCTCGCGGGGAGCGGTCCTCGATGAAGGGGACCACGTCCGTAGCCGGCACGAAGGTGCCGGACGCGGGAATCGACACCGTCACGCGATCGCCCTCCGTCCGTAACAAGTTTGTTAAACCGCTGTTGTAACACAATGTTTTACATCTATGGTACGGAATCACAAAACCAGGCAGGGGCCGTAGGGCTCCGCGACTCAGGCAGGAGAGGCCCATGAGCGTCGTGCGCGCCGCGCTGGTGCAAACCGATTGGACCGGCGACAAGGAATCGATGATTGCCAAGCATGAGGAGTACGCCCGCGAGGCGGCCGCTCAAGGCACCCAGGTCATCTGCTTCCAGGAACTGTTCTACGGCCCGTACTTCTGCCAGGTTCAGGACACGCAGTTCTACGAGTACGCCGAAGCCGTTCCCGGACCGATCGTGGAGCGATTCCAAGCATTGGCGCGCGAGTTGAACCTGGTGATGGTTCTGCCGATGTACGAAGACGCCGGTCCGGGCTTCCTGTACAACACCGCGGCCGTCCTGGATGCGGATGGCTCATACCTAGGGAAGTACCGCAAGCAGCACATTCCGCATGTCAACGGCTTCTGGGAGAAGTTCTACTTCCGCCCCGGCAATGGGGGCTACCCCGTCTTCGACACCGCGATCGGCAAGGTCGGTGTGTATATCTGCTACGACCGGCACTTCCCGGAGGGCTGGCGCGCCCTCGGGCTGAACGGAGCGCAGATCGTGTTCAACCCCTCGGCCACCTCGCGCGGACTCTCGCAGTACCTGTGGAGCATCGAGCAGCCGGCGGCGGCCGTTGCCAACGAGTACTACGTCGGAGCGATCAACCGCGTGGGAATCGAGCCGCTGGGCGACGACGACTTCTACGGCCAGTCCTACTTCGTCGATCCTGAGGGCAACTACGTCGGCGAGAAGGGCGACCCCTACAAGTCCGAGTTGATCGTCCGCGATCTGGACCTCGAGCTCATCACCACCGTGCGCAATCGCTGGGCCTTCTATCGGGACCGTCGTCCGGATGCCTACGAGGATCTGGTGCGCCCGTAGTGTCGGTGAGATAGTCGACAAGAGCCACAGGCCCGGCGAATCGAGCAGGAGGACAAGCAATGACCATCTTGATCAAGAACGGCAGCGTCGTGTCATCGACCGGCGTCATCCCGGCCGACGTTCTCATCGACGGGGAGACCATCGCCGCGGTCATCGCGCCCGGAGACACCTCCCTGGGCGCGAACCTGGAGGCGAGTGCCGATCAGGTCTTCGACGCGGCGGGCAAGTACGTCATTCCCGGCGGCGTCGACGTGCACACGCATATGGAGTTGCCCTTCGGAGGCACGTTCGCCTCGGACACCTTCGAGACCGGCACGCGGGCCGCGGCGTGGGGCGGAACCACGACGATCATCGACTTCGCAGTGCAAAAGTACGGCGAGCGCGTCCAGGACTCCCTCGCAGCCTGGCACGCCAAAGCCGACGGTCAGTGCGCCATCGACTACGGCTTCCACCAGATCATCGGTGGCGTCGACGACGATTCCCTGAAGGCGATGGACGAACTCGTCGACGAGGGCATCACTAGCTTCAAGCTGTTCATGGCCTACCCGGGCGTGTTCTACAGCGACGACGGCCAAATCCTGCGCGCGATGCAAACCGCTGCCAACAACGGATCGACGATCATGATGCACGCGGAGAACGGCATCGCGATCGACGTGCTGGTGCAACAGGCACTGGCCGAGGGCAAGACCGATCCGAAGTACCACAGCCTCACCCGCCCCTGGGAGACCGAGGCTGAGGCGACCAACCGCGCGATCATGCTCGCGAAGATGACCGGCACACCGCTGTACATCGTGCACATGTCGGCCAAACAGGCCGTGAACGTCGTGCAGCAGGCTCGCGATGAGGCCTGGAACGTCTTCGGCGAGACCTGCCCGCAGTATCTGTACCTGTCGCTCGAAGATCACCTGTCCCAGCCGGGCTTCGAGGGCGCCAAGTGGGTCTGCTCCACTCCCCTGCGATCGAAGGCCGAACACCATCAGCAGGAGTTGTGGCGCTACCTACGGACCAATGACCTGTCGATCGTGTCCACCGACCACTGCCCGTTCTGTATGAAGGAGCAGAAGGAACTCGGTCTCGGCGACTTCTCCAAGATCCCCAACGGCATCGGCTCGGTCGAGCACCGGATGGACCTGATCTTCCAAGGAGTGGTCGACGGTCAGATCACCCTCGAGCGCTGGGTCGAGATCACCGCGACCACGCCGGCGCGGATGTTCGGGCTGTATCCGCGCAAGGGCATCATCGCGCCCGGTTCCGATGCCGACGTCGTCATCTACGACCCGGCCGGCCGCACCGAGATCGGCTACGAGAAGACCCACCACATGAACATGGATCACTCCGCGTGGGAGGGATTCAACATCGCCGGCCACGTCGACACCGTCATTTCGCGCGGCACCGTCGTCGTCGACAACAACGAGTACCTCGGAACCAAGGGCCACGGCAAGTACCTGAAGCGAGGTATGAACCAGTACCTCGTCTAGCAGTACCCACCAGTCCTGCGAGGCGATCGATCACGACGACTTATCGATCACGAACATATAAGGAGAAGGACGTTGCGCACTATCAATCACTGGATAGACGGTAAGGAAGTACCGGCGTCATCGGGCACCTTCGGGCCCGTCTACAACCCGGCCACCGGCGAGCAGCAGGCGCAGGTGGGCTTCGCCACCGTCTCCGATGTGGACGCAGCGGTTGCCACCGCCAAGGAGGCGTTCGCCACCTGGCGCGCAGCCTCGCTCTCTCGCCGCGCGGAGGTCATGTTCCGATTCCACGAGCTCGTAGTGCAAAACCGCGATGCGATTGCGAACCTGGTGTCCTCCGAGCACGGCAAGGTGCCCTCGGACGCCGCCGGTGAGCTCGCGCGCGGCATCGAGAACATCGAGTTCGCCTGCGGCATTCCACAGCTGATGAAGGGTGGCTTCTCCGAGCAGGCGTCCACCGGTGTCGACGTGTACTCGATCCGCCAGCCCCTCGGTGTGGTGGCCGGCATCACGCCCTTCAACTTCCCCGCGATGGTGCCGATGTGGATGTTCGCCAACGCGATCGCCACCGGCAACACCTTCGTGTTGAAGCCGAGCGAGAAGGATCCCTCGGTCGCCTTGCTACTTGCTGAATTGCTCAAGCAGGCCGGTCTCCCGGACGGAGTCTTCAACGTCGTCCACGGCGACAAGGTTGCTGTCGATCGCATCCTCGAGCACCCGGACATCTCCGCCATCTCCTTCGTCGGCTCCACCCCGATCGCGAAGTACATCTATTCGACCGGCACGGCCAACGGCAAGCGAGTGCAGGCACTCGGCGGCGCGAAGAACCACATGATCGTGCTGCCGGACGCCGACATCGACATGGCGGCCGATGCAGCGGTGAGCGCCGGGTACGGCTCTGCCGGTGAGCGATGCATGGCCATCTCGGTCGTGGTGGCCGTGGGCGATGTAGGCGACAAGCTCGTCGATGCGATCGCCGCACGATTGCCGAAACTGAAGGTGGGCCCGGGCACCGATCCCGATGCGGAGATGGGTCCGCTGATCACCCGCGAACACCGGGACAAGGTCGCCTCCTACGTCGCGGGGGCACCCACCGAAGGCGCGACCGTGGTCGTCGATGGCCGGGAGAACGACCTGCCCGCGGACGGCTTCTTCCTCGCGCCGTCATTGATCGACAACGTCAAGCCGGGTATGAAGGCCTACGACGACGAGATCTTCGGTCCGGTCCTCTCCGTCACCCGAGTAGCAACGTACGAGGAGGCCGTGAAACTCATCAACGACCATCAGTACGGCAACGGCACCGCGATCTTCACCCGGGATGGCGGCGCGGCTCGCCAGTTCCAGTTCGACATCCAAGTCGGCATGGTCGGTATCAACGTGCCTATCCCGGTCCCGGTTGCGTACTACAGCTTCGGTGGCTGGAAGGCATCGCTGTTCGGCGACTCCAACATGTACGGCCCCGCCGGCATCGACTTCTACACGCGGACCAAGACGGTCACCTCACGGTGGCCGGATCCCGCGCCGTCGTCGGTGGACCTCGGATTCCCGCGCACTC